>JAYNOQ010000015.1:0-26736 GCA_038113315.1 Flammeovirgaceae bacterium
TACCTCCTGAAATTAATATAGAATCTAAAGTAACAATAGAAATTGTAGCATATGACAATCCATCATTGGATTCAGAATCCACCAATTTCCCTTTAACTATCATATTTGGCATTTGAAAATTTTGTCCAGCTGCACCTCTGCTCCATTGTGACCTATCCTGAGAGACGTTGTCTAGAGATACAAATAGAAAAATGAAAATAAAAAAGTATTTCATAATTTTATTTTTTTGTTGAGTATACGGAGTTAGATGTCAATAGTTTTTAAAACTTGCTTACAGCGATCTTAATGAAACAAGAAGAATAATAAATAGAAATGTTCCTAAACCTTGAGCAATACTCATAAAAGAAAAATATTTTAGACCATCGATTAAATTAAATTGAGTCCGTTTAGTCACAATCCAAAAATAAGAATCATTTATATGAGATATCATCATTGAGCCTGAACCAATTGAAAGAATTATCATTGATAATTCGAATGTATCAAATCCAAAATCCGAAATTATAGGAAAAATAATTGAGCTAATAATTATCATTGATGAAGTACTTGATCCCTGACTAGTTTTTAATATTGCACTACATATAAATCCTATAAAACATATATATTCAACATTATTATTGTTTATACTTAGAAGATCAGGTAATAGTAAGCTTAAGTCAGAGTTTTTGATAATGTTTCCAAATGCAGCTCCCATTGATGTAAGTAAGACAATAGGTAAGAAGTCATTAAATGAATTTTTTATGATCAAATTAAGTTCTTTCTTTCTTGGAATAAATAAGGATAAGAGCATTCCTATAAATAGTGCAATTATTGGATTTCCCAAGAAGTTGATAATAGAGTATATGTAAGAATCATTAGGAATAATAAATATTTCACTTATTGTATTTAAGCTTATTAAAAGTAATGGAACTAAAATAGTTAGATAGGAAAATACATTAGGGTTATTTAATTTTTTAATCTTATGGTGAATCGTATTCTTATTTTTTTTTAATAGAGTTCTTGCAAAGAAAAACGCAATTAAAGATGAAGGTATGGAAACTAATATTCCTAAAATCATTACACTACCAATCTGATCTATCAGATTAAAATTATCAATCATTGCTATAGGACCAGGGGTAGGGGGGATTAAAGTGTGAGAAGAATATAATCCTCCTGATAAAGATAAATTTAAACTTGATAATGATAGAGATGAAGATGATGCTATTGATCTTGATATACCATTTAATATTAAAAAAGCAGAATCACAAAAAACAACAGTTCCAATTAGAAGTCCTAAAATGTTTATAGAAATCAAAGATTTATTTTGAAAAGAGTTAAGAATTATATTTCCAAATCTTTTAATGGAGTTTGATTCTTTTAAAATTTGACCAATTATACAACTGAAAAGAATAATTAATCCAATACCTTTAAATGAATTAATTAAGCCTAAGACTTGAAGAGAGATAGTTTCTTTTAAACCAATATTGAGTAAAATTCCAAGTATGATTCCACCAATAAATAAACTTAAAGCAGGGTTTAGTTTAAATTTCGTACATAGAATAATAATTAATAAAATAGATATTAGTAAATATAGGAGAATTATCATTAGACTTTGTTCAATGATAGCAAATACATTACAGCCATTCTAATTGCTACACCGTTTTCAACTTGATCTAATATAATTGAATAATTAGAATCAGCTACATCACTATTTAATTCAACTCCTCTATTAATAGGACCAGGATGCATTATAACAATGTCCTTATTTATGCTATCTAATAGTTTTTTATTTATTCCATAGAAAAGACTATACTCTCTTAAAGATGGAAAAAATTTATTGTTCTGTCTTTCTAGTTGTATTCTTAATACGTTTGCAATATCACACCATTCAAGAGCTTTTTTTATATTGTTTTCAATTCGTACGCCCATTAAGCCGATATGTTTAGGTATTAGTGTGCTTGGGCCACATAACATGACTTCTGCACCTAATTTTTGAAGAGCATAAATATTTGATATAGCAACTCTTGAATGAGATATATCACCAACTATTGCTATTTTTTTATTTTTAACTTTTCCAAACTTCTCTCTAATTGTATAAGCATCTAAAAGAGCTTGAGTTGGGTGTTCATGAGTGCCATCACCAGCATTTACTACTGAGGCATCAATATTTCTAGCTACAAAATGAGTAGCTCCAGGATTAGGGTGTCTCATTACTATCATATCAACTTTCATAACTAAAATATTATTAATAGTATCCAGAAGAGACTCGCCCTTTTTTACTGAGCTAACTGAGGATGAAAAATTTATTACGTCTGCAGATAATCTCTTTTGAGCTAATTCAAATGATAGTTTAGTCCTTGTGCTATTTTCAAAAAAAACATTAGCTATTGTAAGATGACGAAGAGATGGAACTTTTTTAATTGGTCTATTTAATACCTCTTTAAATTTATCAGCCGTTTCGAATATTAAATTTATTTCTTCAATTGATAAGTTCCTTATCCCTAATAAATCTTTTGATATTAATTTATTCATTACTTATTTATAATCCATATATTATCATTATCAAATCCTTGCTCAGCTAAATTAACCTCGACCTTATCAGATGTTATGGTATTAATTTTAATTCCACAATAGGTTGGTTCTACAGGAATATCCCTAGTATACTTTCTGTCAATTAATACTAAAAGCTCAATTTTATTTGGTCTTCCAAAATTCATTATTCCTTCCATTGCAGATCTTACAGTTCTACCAGTAAATAATACATCATCTATTATTACGACATTTTTATCGTCAACCAAAAATGGTATTAAAGTTTCTCTAGCTTTTGGAATTTCATTTGATCTAAAATCATCTCTGTAAAAGGTAGTATCAAGAATACCTGTCTTTATTTCTTTATTTAGAATGTTAATAATATTTTTTTTTATCCTGTCTAAAAAATAAATTCCTCTTGGCTGAAGTCCAATAAGGACTGTGTCTTCAAAATTATTATGATTCTCAATTAACTGATGGCAAAGACGATTGATTGTTATTTCTAATCTTTCTTTATTAAACAATCGAGATTTATTCGTCATTTATTTACAAATATAAATTGTATTTATAAATAACTTATTATCTATCATTTAATTTCAAAATTTGAAATAAAAAAAACTCTTTTATTTTTTTTAAGTCTTTGAACTCCATAAGAATAGTAATTATTGTTATACCAACGATATGTTCCCTCAGGATTTGTTTCTGATTTAATAATTACCTCATTATCATTACTTTGTAATTTAATTGAAGATTCAACTTTAGAAATACTATTAAACTTCTTTTTAGAAACATTTATAATTCCTTTATTAACATAGAACTCAATTAAACTATCATTATTCACGATATAGTTTTTATAAGGTGATTTATAAAATGTGTTTAAGTTATTTATATCTGATATAGCCGATGAAATTGGATTACCTTTTAAATCTGTTTTTACATAAAAACTTATTTCATGTGAGAATCCTCCAAATTTTGGATTTACTTTAATGTCATATGTACCTGAATACGTATTATAAAAGGGCATGTATGAATAATTACTAAAACCATCATTACTAAAATTTGGTTTTATGCTTTCAACAGAGAAATGAATTTCTTCATTTAATAAAAATAAGGTATCTATTTGAAACTCATAACCTAATTTAATTTTATTAACTTCTTGTTTTTCAACTTTTCTACCTATTTCTCTTTTTAATTCTTTAAAAAAATTAGATAAAAATTTAATTTCTAAAAAGTATATTTTCTTTTTATAATTAAAGTTTCCATTTTCAAGGAAATCTATTTGAAATCCAATTGCTTCATTTGAATTTTTATTACTTATTAGAGATAAGAAAATTTCTTTATAATTATGACTATAAATTTTAGATTCAATTATTGAGTGACTTTCAGATTCAATAGCATAATAATCAATTTCTTCTCCTTTTAAATTATATGATTTTTTCTCAATAATCTTATTTCCACTCTTTCCTCGATTTGAAATTAAAACATAAAAAGATTCATCTCTATTTTTATAAATATTTATGATATCGTTGTCATAATATAAGTACTCATATATATTATTTAGCTGACGATTTGATAAATTATAAATTCCAATTAAACTTTTCCCATTTTTAAGGTTTCCAAAAAAAACAATTGACTCTTTAAAAAGAAGTGTATTGCTTATTCTTATACTTAGGGGAAAATTTATTTTTTCAATTTGAATCTTATTTGATTTAGTATCATAAAATAGATATAAATATTCTTTTTCATTTGAGTAGTTTTTTTTAAAAATTATTTCATAATTCTTTTTTTTAGAATGAATTTTTTGAATTATATATGACCTATCTAGTTCAAAAATAGTGTCATTTACTAAATTAAGATCACGATCATAGATTCTTATCTCCCAATTTAAATTTCTATCTCCTTCAATATCCCTTATTACAATTAAATTATCATTATTTGATTTTATATAAAAATTCCTATCTAATTCCTTTAATTCATATTGAATTCTTTTTTTTTGATTAATAATACTATCTAAATTGCTTTGTGATTTTAAACCTTTTAATGGTAAAAAAGAAATAAACAGCATAATGAAAATTCTGATAATAAGGTTATCTTCATTAGGTGATGTAGTTTTGTCTACACCTATTCCTAGACTACTCAAAAAAAAATTTCCAACATCTGAGATACATTTTGTCATTAAAAAAGAATTCTGTTCTGTATATAATTATAATATAAATGTTGATAACGTAATAGAATTTAATGATAACTTATTAGAAGTAACATCAAAACTAAAAAATGAAAACTATGATATGGTTATTGATCTACATAATAATTTAAGATCTAATTTTATAAAATTTATGTTAAGAAAACCTTTTCTTACTTATAAAAAACAGTTTATAAAAAGATGGCTTTTAACTAATTTTAAAATTCCAGTCAAAATAAATCATATTTCAAATTCATATATTGATTGTTTATCCAATTTAAAAATTAAAGATGATGGAGAAGGTTTAGATTTTTATATTGATGAAACCTCGTTCAATAAAGTCAAATCTCTACCTGGAATTATTGATAAAAATTTTACAGTATTAATAGTTGGAGCAAAACATTTTACTAAAAGGCTACCTATTAAAAAATTAATAGAATTATGTGATAAAATAAATGGTCCAATAGTTTTAGTTGGTGGAAAAAATGAAATGGAATCAGGAAAAGAATTAGAGAGCTTTTTCAATTATTCAAAAAATCCTGAAGTTTCAGGTAAACTAAATAAAAAAACTATAATTTATAATTATTGTGGTAAATTATCTATTCAAGAATCAGCATCAATATTAAAACTATCTAAAATAGTTTACTCACATGATACTGGATTTATGCATATTGCTGCGGCTTTGAATAAGAATGTCGTTTCTATTTTTGGTTCAACTCATCCTGATCTTGGTTTTTACCCTTACAGAACTTCATTTTCAATTATTCAAAATAATAATCTAGATTGTAGACCATGTACAAAAATAGGTTTCTCTAGCTGTCCTGCTGGACATTTTAAATGTATGATGGATATAAAATTTGACTAAAATCAATAATGAAGAAATTAATTATAATAAGGCACTGTAAATCTAGTTGGTCTGATTCAAGCTTATCAGATTTTGAAAGACCATTAAATAATAGAGGCTTAAATGATGGTGAATTAATGTCAGAAAAATTATCTTTAAAAATATCTTCAGTAGACTTATTATTATCAAGTTCATCAAAAAGAACTGTCCTAACTTCAAAATTTTTTATTAATAAAATAAATATTAATAAAGTTAAATATGATGATGATTTGTATCATGCAGATCATGGCAAAATAATAGATAAAATACAAGAAGTAGATAATAAAGTTAATAACCTGATGGTTATAGGTCATAACCCTGGTTTAACATCTTTAGTAAATCATTTTTCAAGTATTAATCTATATAATCTACCTACAACTGGTATTGTAATATTTGATATATTAATTGAAGGATGGAAAGATATTAGTTTTATAGAAAGTCAAGCTCCTAATTGGATTAAATTTCCAAAAGATTATAAACTATAGAATATATTCACTAATATCTTTATTTTGCGTTATTGAGTCTAATTTTTCTTGAACCATTTTTTTTGTTATTACAACTTTAGCATTTGGTCCAATTTTTTCTGGAATATCAAATAAAATTTCATTCAATAGCTTACTCATTACCGTATGAAGCCTTCTAGCTCCTATATTTTCAATTTCTGAGTTTATGATAAATGCTTTATTAGAAATTTCTTCTAAAGCATCTTTATTAAAAATTATTTCTACATTTTCAGCTTTTATTAAAGCAGTATATTGTTTTGTTAGTGAATTTTTAGGTTCGCATAATATTTTAAGAAAATCTTCTTGTGTCAGATTATCTAACTCAACCCTTATTGGAAATCGTCCTTGCAATTCTGGAATCAGATCTGAAGGTTTAGATAAATGAAAAGCACCTGCTGCTACAAATAGAATATGATCAGTTTTAATAACCCCATATTTTGTTGTTACTGAAGTACCTTCTACTATTGGTAAAAGGTCTCTTTGTACACCTTCTCTGCTAACATCAGGACCTCCTCCTTTTTTAGAATTTCCACTAATTTTATCAATTTCATCTATGAAAATGATACCAGTATTCTCAGCTTTTTGAATAGCTTCATCTTTAACTTCATCCATATCAATTAATTTAGATACTTCAGCTTCAAGAAGTATCTTTTTTGCTTCACCTATAGTAACTTTTCTTTTTTTATTTCTTTTAGGCATCATGTTACTAATCATATCTTGAAGGTTAATCATTGATGATTCGTCCATCATTCCACCACCAACCATTCCAATTCCTGAATTAGATGGTTTCTGAACAGTTATTTCTATTTTTCTATCATCTAATTCACCACTATTTATTTTCTCCTTAAACTTCTCTCTTGTTTTTTCATTGATTTCCTTATCTTCATTATTACTGTTTTTCTCTAAACTTAAATTAATATTTGATTGAACCTTATTTATTGGTGGAATTAAAATATCTAAGATTAAATTATTGACACTTTCTTCAGCTTTTAATTTAACTTCTTCTTTTTTAATAAGTTTAACAAGGTTTACTGATTGCTCAACTAAATCTCTTACCATACTTTCTACATCTCTTCCAACATAGCCAACTTCAGTAAATTTAGATGCTTCAACTTTAGTAAATGGAGCATCTGACAGCTTAGCTAGTCTTCTCGCTATTTCAGTTTTACCAACTCCCGTAGCACCAATCATTAAAATATTATTTGGTATAATTTCATTTTTAATTTCATCTTCAACATTCATTCTTCTCCATCTATTTCTTAGAGCGATAGCTACATTTCTTTTTGCTTCGGCTTGCCCAATAATATATTTATCTAACTCATTAACAATTTCTTGAGGAGTCATGTTTTTTATTTTTTTCATAATTAAAATTACTTTCTTTTCAATTTATAGTTAATAGAAATATTGTTAGAACTTGATATCGAATTCAAAATTAATCTAGAATAGTTTAATTCAAATCTTTTTAATATTAATTCTAAACCATAGGAAATGCCTCTTAACTTATCTGAATTATTTAATTTGAATCCATTATCATTTCTATAATTATATCCTATTAATAGATTTAAATATCTCGATAATAAAACTTCTATTCCTATAGAAAAGTTTTCTTTTTCATAGTTTTTTTGAGTATTAATATATGTTGCTGAAAATCTAAGAGGCATATATTCAGGTTTAAAAGTAATTCCAAATTTTATATTTGAAGGAATAATCAATTGGTTTTCTTCAAATAAAAATCCAATGTTAGAAAATACAATAGCTATTCTCAAGTCTTTAGAAGGAAATGGAATATAGTTTCCACCTATGTCAACTAAAATACCAGAGTTAGATTTTTCATCAAGTCTAGAATGAAAATATTTTAAATTAGTCCCAATTGAAAAATTCATTATTTTATGGGATTTATTTATAGTAATCAAGTATTCTTTAGGATAAAAATCACCAATTGAATTACCAATATTATCATATCCATCAAATTTACCATACGAAAAATATTTAATTCCAATTCCATAATTTCCTAGAAAACTAGAACTATCATTAAATAAAATACTCGAGGAATTTATGTCTAATATATAATTTAAATAGTTTATTGATATTGAACTATTATTAATTAAGGATGGATTTAATAAAAAATAATTATGATTAGATGAAATGTTATTACCCCCTAAGGCATTTACTTTGGAATTATCATTTATTTCTATAAAGTTTAGAACATCTTGATCCTGTTGAGAATAAGTTTTTATTGAATGAAATTGAAAAAACAATAATTCAAGAAAAAAAATATATTTTAATTTTTCAGATAAAAAGCTTATAAATATCATTTAGAATTACATATGACATTAAACCTAATAATATTATAACTCCAAACCTTGTAGAATATTCTAAAAACTTTTCAGATGGCTTTTTTCCTGAAATCATTTCGTACATAATAAATGTTACATGACCACCATCTAATGCAGGAATAGGTAGTAGATTCATAAAAGCTAATACCATTGAAAGTAAACCTACAATTCTCCAAAAGTTTCCCCAATCCCATTCTGATCCAAAAATTTGAGCAATACCTATTGGTCCGCTTAAATTTTTAGATGGATCAATATCTCCAGAGAACATCTTGCCAAATGCTCTTATATTTAGAAATACTATGCCAAATGCTTTTTGAGTTCCAATTATTACAGATTCATTAAAATCAAATTTTCTTTGAGAAAAAATAAGAGGTTCGGCTAATACTTTAATCCCTATAGTTGCATCCTTTGAAATTTCAACAACTTTATCGATTAAAGTTTCATTTCTATTTATGGTTACTTGAATAATTGAACTTTTATTTTTTTCAAGAATAGTTTTAAGCTCATATAAATCAATAATATGGGTTTCATCTACTTTTACAATTTTATCTCCTTTTTCTAGACCTGCTTTAAAAGCGTTGTTATAAACACTATCAATAGTAAAAGGTGTTCTAGCTTTTAGAAATGAAGACATGGCCTCTCTACTATTCATTTTATTTATAAAATTATCTGGGATTTTAATTTGTAGTTTTTCTCCATTTCTTAATACAGTAAAGGTTGTATTATCATCAAAAAATAAATTTGGATCAAATAATTCTGAATCTCTCTCCCAATCTTTATCATTAATTAATAGTATTTTATCTCCAGTTTCAAATCCTGCCTCCAAGCCTAGATCAAGGGCTAAGATTCCATTTTTGTTTATTTCATCTTTGGATAAGTATGTCTCCCCATTATTAAATGTGATCATAGTGAAAATAACTAAGCCTGTAATTACATTAAATATTATTCCTCCAAGCATGACAATTAATCTTTGCCATGCGGGCTTTGATCTAAATTCCCATGATTCAGGCTCTTTATTTAAATGAGATGTGTCCATTGATTCATCAATAATTCCTGATATCTTAACAAAGCCACCAAGTGGTATTGAACCTAATCCATATTCAGTTCCTTTGTAGTTAAAGCTAAATATTTTAGGAGGGAAACCAATGAAATATTTTTCAACCCTCATCCCAAACATTTTTGCAGTTAGAAGATGTCCAAACTCATGAATTCCAACAATTATTGATAGAGCAAAAATCATTTGAGCTGCCATTATCAAACCATCCATATATTATAATTTATTTATTTTTTCTAATGTAAATTTTCTTGTTTCCATATCAGTTTCAATTAACTGATCTAAATTTGGGCTTGCAATATATGATATTTTATTCAAAGATTCTTCAATAATTTTTGTCATATCTAAATACTTTATTTTTTCTTTTAAAAATGCATCAACTACAACTTCATTAGAAGCATTGAGAATACATGGTGCATTTCCACCTGCTTTACCCGCATCAAATGCCAATTTTAAATTATTAAAGGTTTTCAAACACGGTTTTTCAAATGTTATAGAATTATTTTTCAAAAAGTCATATTGCTTAAATTTATTTTTTATTCTTTTTCCAGAAGAAAGTGCATATTGTATTGGTAACTTCATATCTGGCTCTCCTAATTGTGCTTTAATTGATCCATCATTAAACTCTACCATTGAATGTATTATAGATTGAGGATGTATTACAACTTTTATTTTTTCGATATCAACATCAAATAGAAATTTTGCTTCAATAACTTCCAATCCTTTATTCATAAGAGTAGAAGAATCAATTGTAATTTTTTCTCCCATTTCCCAATTTGGATGATTTAATGCTTCTTTTCTTGATATGTTTTTTAACTGATCAATTTTTTTATTTCTAAAAGGACCCCCTGAAGCTGTTAAAATAATCTTATCAATTTCCTCTTTTTCCTCACCTACTAAACATTGAAAAATTGCTGAATGTTCAGAATCTACTGGGTAAATATTTACATTTTTTTCTTTACATAGATTTGAGATAATGTTCCCTGCAACAACTAATGTTTCTTTATTTGCTAATGCTAAATCAATTCCTTTATTAATGCAATTAATTGTTGGAATAAGACCAGACTTTCCAACAAGCGCTGTAAGAACAATATCAGGGTTACAATAATTCAAAAAATTATTTAATGATTCCTCTCCACAATAAATTTCTATATTTTCATTTTTCAGTTTATCTTTTATCTCTTTTTCCTTTGATCTATCTCCAAAAATTATTGCTTTTGGTTTATATAATAAAGCTTGAGTAATTAACAAATTATCATTTGAAAAAGCAGATAATAATTCTACCTCAAATATATTTTTATTATCAGAAATAACTTCCAATGTTTGAGTACCTATAGAGCCTGTGGACCCTAATATTGCAATTTTTTTCACTTTATTGAAATTTAATTATTTCATTGATAAGCTTTTCATCATTTGATAATCTAGGAACCTTATTTTGTCCCCCAAGTTTACCTTTTGATTTCATAAAATTAATGAATGATTTTCTTTTAAGTATTTTTATTTTTAATCTACTCAATATTCCATCTTGAATTAAATCTTTATAATATGCATTTAATTTCTGAAGATTTAAATCAATTTCCTTTTCAAATAGATCAATATTATGAGGTTTACTTTTAAATTCAATTAGCCATTCGTGGTGGGATTTTCCTTTACTTTTCTCAATTCTTGGACCTACTGTAAATTCAATTATTTTCGTTTCCTTATATACTTTACAAGCTTCTTTCAATGACTCTTCAACCTCTTCAACAATTACATGTTCTCCAAAAGATGAAATAAATTGTTTAGTTCTGCCTGTAACTTTAATTTTTAGTGGATTAAGACTTGTAAATTTTATTGTATCTCCAATCAAATATGACCATAATCCTGCATTACTTGAAAGAATTAATGCATAATTTTTATTTAGTTCTACATCACCTATCGTAATTCTTTTCACATTTTTTTTATTTAGATTTTTTAATTCTATAAACTCATAAAAAATACCAGAATTAATTTGAAGTAATAAACTATCATTAGTAGCTGAGTTTTGATATGCAAAAAAACCTTCGGATGCAGGAAAAGTTTCTAAAGTATCAATTTCTTTACCTATACTATTAAATAAGTTTTTTTTGTAAGGTTCAAAATTAACACCTCCATGACATAAGAGCTCTAGATTTGGAAAAATTTCGATTATTTTTTTTCCAGTTCTTTGAGTTAATACATCAAAATACATTTGAATCCAAGGGGGAATTCCTCCTAAAATTCTTAAATCTTCACCAATTGTTTCGTCAACAATTTTATTGATTTTTTCTTCCCAATCCTCTATTCTATTTGTGTCCTTTGTTGGTAATATCATATTTTTTAGATAAAAAGGTTCATGATAGTTTACAATACCTGAAAGACGTCCAATTTTAATATTATTTTTTTCGTCTAAGTTTGGAGAACCAGATATAAACATTACTTTTCCACCTACAGCCTTTAATGATTTTTTTTCATTTAAATAATTTAATAATAAATAACCAGCAGAATTTATTTGATTATTCAATGATTCTTTTGTTATAGGAATATATTTTGCACCTGAGGTTGTACCTGAAGTTTTAGCAAAATACATGGGTTTTTTTGGCCATAAAATATCGTTTTCTCCTTTTCTAACTAATTCAATATAATCCCTTATATTTTCATATTCTCTAACTGGAACTCTTTCAGTATATTCATGGTAATTATTTATTTCTTTAAAATTATGATCAATGCCAAACTTTGTATTTTTTGATTTAAGGATAAGATTTTTTAAAACTTTTAATTGAATTCTATTGGCTTCATCTTGGTTTTTATTTTTTATAGAATATGAAGCATCAAAAGACTTATAAATACTTAAAATTTTGAGAAATAAGCTTGATATCATAGTTAATTTTCAGTTTCTAAATATGCAAAAAAATATTGAAATATTGCAAACTAGAAAATTATCCTATTGAAATTCTTCTATTAATTTCTTTAATATTTTTCTTAAAAATATTATCAGTATCTATCATATCATTAACTGACTGGACAGCATGAATTACAGTACTATGATCTCTTCCACCAAAGTGAAAGCCAATTGACTTTAAAGAATTATTAGTATAGTCTTTTGAAAAATACATAGCAACTTGCCTTGCTATAACTATCTCTTTATTTCTTGCTTTATCTTTCATATCTTCTATACTAATATTAAAGAATTTGGATACAATTTCTTGTATATAATTTATATCAATTTCTCTATTTGTATCCTTAACTATTTTAGAGATAATTGATTTAGCTAAATTTATGTCAATATCTTGTTGGGTAATGGTTGAATGAGCAAGTAAAGAGACAAGAACGCCTTCAAGCTCTCTTATATTAGTATCAACCTGTAATGCAATATATTCAATTACTTCTGTGTCAATTTTTATTTGTTCATTCTTTATTTTGTAATTTAAAATATCTAGTCTGGTCTGGTAATCTGGTTTTTCAAGCTCTACAGTTAATCCGGATTTAAATCTACTAACTAACCTTTTTGTTAAACCATTTAACTCGACAGGTGATTTATCAGCAGCTAAAATTATTTGCTTCCTATTAAGATTTAATTGGTTAAATATGTGAAAAAATACCTCTTGTGTTTTTTCCTTTCCTGTAAAAAATTGAACATCATCAAGAATTAAGCAATCTATATTTGAATAAAAATTAATAAAGTCTTTTAACCTATTTTCTTTTAGAGAATCAACAAATTGATTAGCAAATTTTTCTGATGTAACATAATATACAGAAGAATTTGATTTCTTAGAAATCTTATTTCCTATTGATTGAATGAGATGTGTTTTTCCTAGTCCAACTCCTCCATAAACCATTAATGGGTTAAATGGATTGTCTCCAGGATTTTGAGATATTCTTTTTCCAGCAGCTTTGGCAACACTATTACACTTTCCTGAAATAAAGCTTTTAAATCTAAAGTTTCTATTTAAATTGTTGAACGTTGATTTTTCTTCAGAGACAGGCTTAATAATTTTTTTATTCTTTTCAACTTCAATTACTTGTTTCTCTAATGATGATATCTCATATTGTATTTTACCTTTTTCACCAAGAACATTAATAACTACCTCATTTAAAAGTTCTATATAATGATTTTCAATCCATTCATAGAAAAATTGATTTGGAACCAATAAGGTTAAAACTTTATTTGAATAGTTCTTTGGAATTATAGGCTTAAACCAAGTCACATAGCTTTGTGAATTAATTCTTTTTTTGATAATTGATAAACAATCTTTCCAATGCTTTTCGTGCATTAAATTTTTATTAGTGGTTTATAAATAAGTGCTATTTAAAAAATAGGGATTCAAATATTAAATCTTTTTTTTAATTAAAAAAATGTTTTTATCTATTGACTTTTTAAAATCTTTCCTTTTTGAATAATAAACACTATTAAATTGATAAATTCTTTGAAAAGTACAATAAGTTTTTTTTTAAAATTTAAGAGGTTAGATTTGCTCTTTCATTAATAAAAATGTGGACAAAAGCTACACTTACAAAAATAATAAAAGAAACAAATTTAACTTGGAAATTTGTTATTAAGCCTGATGATAAATTTATCTATAAACCAGGACAATTTGTACAAATTAAAATTAATGATATAGTTAGGAGCTATTCAATTGCTTCCTTCAGTTCTTCATATAATTCTTTTGAACTTTTAATTGTAAAGTTGGAGGGTGGTGAAATGACAGAGCATCTATTTGAAAATGCTAATGAGGGTGATAAACTTGAAATTAAAGGTCCTCTTGGTAAGTTTGTATTACCTGATGAAATAGATGGTGATTTATTATTTATTTGTACGGGAACTGGTCTTGCACCATTTAGAAGCATCCTGCAGAGTATTCCATTTCAAAATACATCACATAAAAAAATTTATTTGATTTTTGGAACAAGAACAATAAATGACATTCTATGTCAAGATGAAATGAATGCTTATGAACAATCAATTAAAGATTTTAAATATATCCCTGTTTTATCTAGAGAAAAGTGGGAGGGAGAAAAAGGTTATGTCCATGATCAATATTTGAAGTTAGTGAAAGATAATCTTCTAAAAAACCCTACTTTTTATTTATGTGGTTGGAGAGATATGATAAAGGAAGCTAGATTTAATTTAAAGGAACAAGGTTTTGATTCTAAGAAAATAAAATTAGAAATTTACGGATGAGCTATAAGATTAAGCATGAATGTGGAATTGCTTATTTAAGATTAAGAAAACCTGTTCAATATTTTATTGATAAATATAATACTCCAACTTATCCAGTAAATAAGATGTTTCTTATGATGCATAAACAAAGGAACAGGGGGCAAGATGGATCAGGAATTGCATCTCTTAAACTAAACTCAAGTCCAGGTAAAAGATATATAAGTAGATACAGGTCAGTAAAAAAAGATTCTATTCAAGACATTTTTAATAAAATCAATAAAAAGTTTTTAAAAGCTAAAGAAGATCCAAATTATTCATTAGAAGAGAAATGGATCAAAGAGAATATTGCTTTTACCGGTGAATTATGGTTAGGTCATCTTAGATACGGAACTTTTGGAGGCAATTCAGTTGAAAATTGTGCTCCTACTTTAAGACAAAATAATTGGAAATCAAAAAATTTAATATTTGCTGGAAATTTTAATATGACCAATTTAGATGAATTATTCAATGTATTAATTGACCTTGGTCAGAGTCCAAAAGAAAAATCTGATACTGTTACAATATTGGAAAAGGTTGGACATTTTTTGGATGAAGAGAATAATAGGATATATAATAAGTATTCAAGTTCTTTATCAAAAAAAGAAATTTCTGAAAAGATTGAAAAAGAATTAGATGTTGGTAATATTTTACAAAATTCATTTAAAGATTTTGATGGAGGGTATGCATTAGCAGGAATGATAGGCCATGGTTCATCTTTTGTTGCTAGAGATCCCAACGGGATAAGACCATTATATTATTATATAAATGATGAAGTAATTGTAGCTACCAGTGAAAGACCACCAATAAAAACTGCTTTTGGATGTGAATTTGATGAAATTAAAGAGTTGAAAAGAGGAAATGCTTTAATTGTAGATAAAGTAGGAAACTATAAAATTGAAGAATTTATAGAGCCTAAAGAAAATAAAGCTTGTTCCTTTGAAAGAATTTATTTTTCTAGGGGTAATGATCCTGAAATATATAATGAAAGAAAAAAGCTTGGAAAATTACTTTTACCTCAAGTTTTTGAATCAATAAATAATGATTTAAAAAACACAATTTTTTCATATATTCCTAATACCTCTGAGACTTGTTTCTATGGTATGATAGATGGAATAAAAGACTATATTACCGCTAAGAAGAAAGAAATTTTTATTGATAAAAAATCATTTGATGGTAATCATGAAGAGTTAATAAATTTAAAGACAAGAATTGAAAAGCTAGTTAGTAAAGATGTGAAAATGAGAACTTTTATTACTGATGATAATAGCAGAAATGAACTTGTCTCTAATGTTTATGATACAACCTATGGAGTAGTAAAAAAGAATAAGGATTCAATAGTTATAATTGATGATTCAATAGTTAGAGGAACAACACTTGAGAAAAGTATTTTGACATTATTGTCATCTCTTGAAGCTAAAAAAGTAATTTTTGTTTCATCATCTCCACAAATTAGATACCCTGATTGTTATGGTATAGACATGAGCAAGATGAATCAATTTGTTGCTTTTAGAGGTCTTATTAGATTAATCAAACTGGATAAAAAAGAAAAGTTGTTAAAGGATATTTATAATAAGTGTAAAAAATCTCTAACATCTAAAAGTCCAATCAATCATGTAAAAGAGTTATACGATCTTTATTCATATGAAGAGATATCTGATTCAATTTCTGAAATAGTTAAACCTAAAGGATTTAAATCTGAACTTAAGATTATTTATCAAACAATTGAAAATTTAAATAAAGCTTGTCCTAATCATTTAGGTGACTGGTATTTTACTGGAGAATACCCAACTTTTGGAGGAAATAAAGTTGCAAACAGAGCTTTTATGAATTATTGTGATGGTATTAAAAGCAGAGCATATTGATTTATAAAGAGAAACTCTCTCCACATCCACATGTTCTATTTGCGTTAGGGTTATTGAATTGAAACCCCTTACCATTTAGGC
Organism: Flammeovirgaceae bacterium; assembly: GCA_038113315.1. Lineage (GTDB taxonomy): Bacteria > Bacteroidota > Bacteroidia > Cytophagales > MED-G16 > MED-G16. The sequence continues at coordinate 16,604 of JAYNOQ010000015.1, forward strand.
CGTCGCTAAAGTCTAATTCAGTGCCGAGAAGATAAAATAAGCTTTTTTTATCTACAATAATTTTGAGTCCATTATCTTCAAAATAATCATCTTTATCAGATATTATATTATCAAAGTTAAGGTCATACTGTAAACCTGAGCAACCACCACTCTTAACTTTTACTCTGACATTGTGGTCAGAGGAGTAGTTTTCTGATTCTCTTAATTCTTTAAGTTTTTTTGCTGCCTTGTCAGTAACTTTGATCATAAATATATATTTCTGAACAAAATTATATATTAAATATATATTTTGAAATAGTTATTGATGAATAGAACTGAAATAAACGAGTTAGGAGAATTTGGAATAATTGATAAGATTAAGTCAAATTTCAAGAAAAAAAAATCATCAACTGTTATTAGTATTGGAGATGATGCGGCAGCAATTAGATCTGGAAAAGATCTTGTATTACTCTCATCCGATATGTTAATAGAAAAAATACATTTTGATTTATCTTACACACCCTTAAAACACCTTGGTTATAAGTCTGTGATAGTAAATCTATCTGATATTTATTCTATGAATGCATTACCCAGTCAAATAATTTTAAATATTGCAATAAGTAATAAATTTTCAGTTGAAGCGATTGATGAGTTTTATGAAGGTGTTAAATTTGCGTGCGAAGAACACAATATTGATTTAATTGGAGGTGATACTACCTCTTCATTATCAGGTCTAACAATTTCATGTACTGCTGTTGGATATTGTGATAATGATAATATCTCTAAAAGAGATGGAGCACTTTCTGAGGATTTAATTTGTATCTCAGGTGATTTAGGAAGAGCTTATTTAGGTCTTTTAATCTTACAAAGAGAAAAAAAAAATTTTTTAAAAGATCCAAGTAATCAACCTTCATTATCAAAATATAAGGATTTAGTGGAAAAACAATTAAGACCTAAAGCAAGAAAGGATATAATTGATTTCTTTAATTTAAATAATATAAAACCTAATTCTATGATTGATATATCTGATGGTTTATCATCGGAGTTATTTCATATAGCTAATGCATCAAAATTGGGATTTAAAATTTTTGAGGAAAAATTACCGATACATAAAGATGTTCTTTCATCATCTAAGGAGTTAGGTGTTAATTATTTAGATGCTGTTTTAAATGGAGGAGAGGAATATGAATTATTATTTTCTTTACCCATTTCTGATTTTGATAAATTAAAATTAGAAGGTGTAGATATTACTCCACTAGGTCACTTTACTGAAAATAAAAAAAGAATTTTAGTTTCAAAAAATAGTCAAGAAATAAATATGGAGTCGGAGGGATGGAATCACTTCTAAGCTAATGCTTTGACAGAGTAATAACTGAAATTAATTTCAGTTTCATCTAAATCTTCTATATTAAAAATTCCATATAGGCATGATCCACTACCTGAAAGACTTACATATTTTGCCCCAACTTTTGTTAGATGATCTTTAATTTTTTTAAGGATTTTTACTTTTGAAAATGCATAATTTTCAAAATCGTTTTTCAAAAATTTTTTCCAATTTTCTAAATTCTCATTTTCTAAAACTTCTTTTAAATTATATTTTGGCTTACTAGGATAAATATTCTGAAAAGCTTCTGCAGTATTTATTGATACTTTTGGATTAACTATTATTATTTGTTTTTTAGTTAAATCTATTTTAATTTCTTCAAATATATCTCCAGTACCAGTAACATATTTTATTTTATTATAAATAAAAAAAGGACAGTCGCTTCCTATCTTATTTGATTCTGATAACAGCTTTTCTTGATCATATTTTGGATATTTATTATTAAGAAATTTTAGTATTGATGATCCGTCAGAAGATCCTCCACCTAAGCCAGCTCCGATAGGAATATTTTTGTGAAGATGAATGTTGAATTTTTTATCAGAATTAAATGTATTAATAGCTCTTCTAACAATGTTATTTGATTTTTTCCCGTCTATTTTAATTCCAGATATACTTAAGTTATTTCTATTACTTTCTTTAATTTCAATAATATCATAAAGTGATACAGGACAAAAACATGACTCAATTACATGATATCCACTTTTTAGTTTATTAGTAATATTTAGCCCAATATTTATTTTAGCATTCGGGTAGAGGAGCATTATTATTTAAATTGATCAATAATCTCTTCAGAGATTCCCGTATTTGAAAACCCACCGTCGTGAAATAAATTCTGCATGGTGATTTTTTTACTCATGTCAGAAAAAAGAAAAACACAATAATTTGCACACTCTTCAGCAGTTGCATTTCCAAGAGGTGACATTTTTTCTGCATAGTTATAGAATGCATTGAATCCTTCAATACCTGCGCCAGCAGTGGTAATGGTAGGTGATTGTGAAATTGTATTTACTCTTGTCTTTGATTTTTTACCCAACCTATAGCCATAACTTCTAGTTATAGATTCTAATAAAGATTTTGCTTCAGCCATATCTGAGTAAAACGGGAATGTTCTTTGTGCGGCAATATATGATAATCCCACAATAGACGACCAATTATTTAAAACACCTTTCTTTTCAGCAATTTGCATCATTTTATGGAAAGATATAGCAGATACATCTAGTGCTTTAATCATCCAATCATAGTTTAAATCACCATACTCTTTATTTTTTCTAACGTTAGGCGACATGCCTACAGAATGGAGTATGAAATCTATTTTTCCTTCTAGATTTTCTGATGTTTTATTGTAAAGTAATTCTATGTCTTCTAATGAGGTTAAATCAGCTGGAATAACTTCAGTGGAACATTTTTCTGCTAATTCATTTATTTTACCCATTCTTAGTGCGATTGGAGCATTAGTAAGTAAGATATTTGCTCCTTCCTCATGACACTTTTCAGCAACTTTCCAAGCTATAGAATTCTCATCTAATGCTCCTGATATAATTCCTTTTTTTCCTTTTAGTAACATATTAATAAATTAAAAAATCCCTTTTAAAACAAAGTAAGGTATAATTATATAAAGTATTGAGTCTCTTATCAAATAATATAGAAATATTATAGCAAATAATTTCCATCCAAATTTTTTGACTGTTTTTTTAAATCCATGTTCTCTATAATAAAAAACATATTTTCTTAAAAATTTAGGAATCAGCTTTTCTTTGATTGTCATTTTACTGGAGTATTTTATTGAATAGGTCACTGTTAGAAGGTGACAATTCATTCATTATATTAAATGCATTTCTTTTCTGATCTAACGAAGCACCTTTAAATATGTTTGTTATTTCATCTGCTTTTGCATTTATGAATAAATTAATTATTGTAGAATTAAAATTCTTAGAATTAATATCATTAATCATAATAATATTCTCTAAAATAGTTTCTCTTGATTCTTCTGGTTTAGTATAAAATAAATCTAAGCCGTTAAGGTGATAATTATAAAATGCATTTCTAACATTTTTAAATTCTGGATTTAAGAAATTTTCACACAACCAATATCTATTTTGTTTTGATCCAAATTGATCCCAACCTTTATACCCAGAGTTTTGTGATTCATTTAAAATTCTCCATGCTTTCTGGAAATAATCTTCTCCACCTAATTTCTCGAAAGAATCAAAATCAATCCCAATAATAAGATATGCATAAAAGGACAGAAGAGAGGTTAAGTTATCATTAAAACTGTTTTCTGAAAATTCTATATTTTGAGAAGGATAATATTCAAAAATCCATTCTCTATCTCCATGATTTAATAAGACACTCTCATATGATGAATTAAATATAGGACGAGAAGAAACTATTTGAACCGTTGCTTCATATAAGTTCGAAGATGGTTCATTTAAAATATTTATAATAAAATTACAATTTATTCTTTCCTGAGATTGAAAATTATTTTCTGTCCAAATATTATTATTGAGGAACTGCTCAATGGAAGATTGCATTTCTTCAAATATGAAAACTTCGGATGATTGAAGCTTATCAGTATTTATTATTACTTTGGAGTTGAGTTCCTGAGAAAATAGTTTTGGAGAAGTAAATAATGAAAGAACAATAATAAATATTCTCAACACTAAGAGTAAAATTTAATCTAGGTTTAGATCCTCTTCCTCTTCTTCTGGATTTCTAAAAAAAAGTTCATCATTTACTAACTCTTCAGATGCAACAGTTGTTGATTTAGGTAGTCTTTCAAAATATCTTGAAATTTCTATTTGTTCTCTGTTTTCAAATACCTCTTCTAAATTATCAACATCTGATGCAAATTCAGCAAGTTTTTCATTAAGCTCTTCTTTTTGAGTAGCAGATAACTGTCTTGCTCTTTTACCAATTACTCTTACTGACTTGTAGATATTTCCAGTTTTAGATGCGATTTCATCTACATTTAAATTTGTGATTTTAGATTTTATCTTCATTCTTTTAATTTTTACTCTGCAAATTTAGTTAATAAATTTAAACTTTCAACATACATTTTTTCTGCTTCTGCTAAAAATGGACTAGTTGGATATTTATCTACGAACTTTAAATAAAATTCAATAGTTTCTTTAAACCTTTTTTCTTGTAAATCTTCAAAGCTATTTATTGAAATTAGGTATTGCGAAAGAATTCTTAAATAAGCACCTTCCTCGTTAAAGGAAGAGTCTGGGAAATCATTTTCAAAATTATTGAGTGCAATTATAGCTGATTTATAATTTCTTGTTTTGTAATACTGTTTTGCGTTATCAAAATTTTTTGTTTCTAATTTAACTTGCAGCTCATCAATTATTTTATTTGCTTCAAAAGAATATTCTGAATATGGATATTTATTTATAAAGTTTTGAATAGCAGAAATAGCTTCAATTGTACTTGATTGATCTAAATTAGAATTAGGAGACTCTTTATATAAAGAGATTGCATATAAATATTCTGCTTCAGTAACTTTATCACTTCTAGAAAAGAGTTCAATAAAGCCTTTAAAATATTTAGAGCTTAAATTATATTGTTTAAGGTTATATAAACAATATGCAAAATAGAAATCCACAGTTTCAGATTCTTCACTTCCTTTTACAAGTGGTTTAATATCTTTAAATAATGTGCTGGCTTTAAAATATTCTTCGTCTTCGTAATATTTCATTGCAGCCTCTAGCTTCTTTTCATATCCCTCTGTCTTTAAAACTTTTCTATATTCGCTGCAAGAAGACAGTCCAAATATTAGTGTAAGGATTAATATAAATTTAGAATATTTAATCATTGCGCAAATATATCTTTTTTCTAAAATAAAAAACTACATCTTGAATATTTGGAGTTTCGTCATTTCTCCAATTAAAAGACTTTAAATACAGGTCTGTCTCTTTAATTTCATGGGGAGGTATCATTTTTGCTTTTGGATTTCTATAAAAAATAATATTTTCAATTTCATTTTCATTAAAATTTAATTTCAAATCACTACATACAATATAATTAAGTCCAATAATTGAATTAGTTTCCTCATTTAATCCAAAATAAATTGTTTCTCCGTTACCCGAAACTTCAATACTTTTTAAGAAATCGTTGTCATAAAAATCAGCTTTCATATTTCTTCCTTTTATCTGATTAAAATTCCCTAATGTATCTTGAGAAATAATAAATGAGTTTCTAATAAGGTTCATTTGGTCAACTTTATCATCAATTAATTTAAATTGGATTGTGTCAGAAGATATTTGATTATTATTATTCCAGATTATTGGATCATTATACATTTCTAGTAAAGAATCTTTAATAAAAAACACTACAGAATCTGTCTTTCCAATAAAATTATTTTTATAAAACTTAACATTATTATAAGCAAATAATTTGTTCATTTCATTTTTACTATCTAAGGCTAAAATTGTATCTGAAGACAAATAGAATGTATCTTGAGCTATATTTTTCCTTAGTAGAGCGTTGCCATATATTTTTGTTATATTATTTTCTCTATCATAAATACCTTCATCACCTAATACATAATAATCTGTTTCTTTAATTTTTAATTTAACTTTATTTTGAGCAAAATAGATTGAGTTTATTTCATCAAAATTTATAAAATCTGCTTCTAGTATATATTCGTCACTTTCAATTTTACTAGAGTTTAAACTTGAATTATTTGAATCTTGAGTGAATGAACCGCCAAGTGACTCAATATATAAACTATCATCTGACAAGATTTCTGTATATCCGTAGGTTATAGCTTCTTTGGTTATGCTATTGTATGTCATGGAGTCTGCAGTTAATTTATAATCTTCTCCTAATAACTCTACATCAACATAAAAAATTGATAAATCTTTGTCACCATAAAAAATCCCATTTTTACTTATCAAGATGTTTTTTTCATCTTTTAATTCTCCCTCATTAAAAAAAATCCCTTTTTTTTCGTCGATAAAATAATCAAGATTATTTGTTTTGATTTGTTCTTCTCCCTTAATATAAATGACGTTATTTCTTAGTTTTGCAGATTTAGTTTCACCATCGTAAATTAATAGTTCAGCATTTATAGTTGAGGAGTCTGAATTAGTTATCAGTATATTTCCAAAAGCCTCTAAAGTGTTTTTTCTATTATAAAAATTTGCAGAATCACACTTGATTTCTGTATTACCTTGAATAAAAATAACATTGCCAATTAATTTCCTTACTGGTTCTTTATCTATTCTTCTAAATTTTAATTCGTCAGCTTTATATGTTATTTTCTCTTTTTTTTGACCTGATAGATTAAAAGAAATTAGAGTTAGAAAAAATAAAAAGTAATAATTGAATTTCATTATGTAAAAATAGATAGATAATTAATTTATATGTCTCTATTTTCAAATACTTATTTTTGTATTATGAAAACGAATAATGTTGAACAATATTTTAAAACATTTATTGATGATAATAAATTAAATACACCTAAAATAAAATTTTTACTTGCTGTCAGTGGAGGTGTTGATTCTATAGTTTTATTATCCTTGTTTATAAAATCAAAATTAAATTTTTCAGTCTGTTCATGTGACTTTAGTTTAAGAGGTAATGATGCTAAAAAAGATATTTTACTTGTAAAAAAAATCTGTTCCGATAAAAAAATTAAATTTTTCTCTAAAGTTTTTGACACGAATAAGTACTCAAAATCAAATAAGATATCTATTCAAATGGCATCTAGAGATTTGAGATATAATTGGTTTAAAAATTTAATGAGAGATAATTCTATAGATTATTTGGTTACAGCTCATCACAGTGATGACAACTATGAGACTATTATTTTTAATTTATTGAAAACTACAGGGTATAAAGGAGTAATTGGAATACCATATTTTGATAATAAAATAATTAGACCATTAATTAATGTTGAAAAAATGGAAATAATAGACTACGCTAAAAAAAATAAATTAGTATGGAGAGAGGATAAAACAAATAAGGAAAATAAATATTCAAGGAATATAATTCGAAATAAACTTATCCCTATTATTTCTAAGATTAATCCGTCATTTAAAAAGTCAATTTTAGAATCATCAAAAAGAATGGTTTTAGTAAATAAACTTATTCAGAGTCAACTTGAAAAATTTAAAGAAAAATATGTAAAAAGAAGAAAAAATTATGTTGAGGTTAAGAAAAACTTTATTTATGACATTGATAATTTTGAAATTATCTTATTAGATTATCTATCTCAATTTGGATATAATTATACACAGATTATTCTTTTTATAAATACTCTTAAAACAAATTCTATTAAAAAGTTTTTTGCTGATGAATATACTTTAATTAATGATAGAAAATCATTTTATTTAATGAAAGAGTTACCTGAAAAAATGACATCCTTGAGAGTTAATAACCTACAAAATTTTTCGGTTAATTCATCAGAATTTTCTGTAGAAAAATATTCAATAGATAGGTATAAATTAAATAAAAGAAAAAGAAGTGCTCAATTAGACTTTGATAAAATTAAATTTCCTATTGAAGTAAGGAATTATAAATCTGGAGAAAAATTTGTTCCTTTAGGGATGAGAGGAAGTAAAAAAATATCTAGCTTCTTATCAGATAAAAAAGTATCTCTAATACAAAAAATGAATCAATTAGTTATTGTTGATTCTAATCAAAATATTATTTGGTTGGTAAAGCATCAGATTAATGAAAACTTTAAAGTCGATAAAATGACAAAAAATGTTATAGAGTTTGAAATATTTTGATTTTAAATTCAAACTTTATCTCTCATTATCTACTTTTACAAAAAAAATAAAATATGAAAGTAACAGTTGTTGGAGCTGGAAATGTAGGTGCTACTTGTGCTGATGTTTTAGCTCAAAAAGAAGTATGTAACGAAGTTGTGCTGGTAGATATTAAAGAAGGATTATCAGAGGGGAAATCCCTTGATATCTTTCAAAAAGCTCCAATTAATCTTTATGATACTAGAACTATTGGATCTACTAATAATTATGAATTAACAAAAGATTCCGATGTAGTTGTAATTACATCTGGTTTGCCAAGAAAACCAGGTATGTCTAGAGATGATTTAATTGGTACAAACGCTAAAATAGTTGAGTCTGTAACTGAAAATATCATTAAACATTCACCCAATACTATTATTATAATCGTTTCTAACCCTCTAGATGTTATGACATACCAGGCACATCTAACATCTAAATTTAAAAGAACAAAAGTTATGGGTATGGCCGGAATACTAGACACGGCAAGGTTTAGAGCTTTTATTGCAGAAGAACTTAATATTTCTCCTAAAGATATACAAGCCTTATTATTAGGTGGTCACGGTGACACTATGGTTCCATTACCAAGATATACAACTGTTTCAGGAATCCCTATTACTGAAATGATAGGTAAAAATAAACTGGATGAGATAATTGAGAGAACAAAATTTGGTGGTGGTGAACTTGTAAAATTAATGGGAACTTCTGCGTGGTATGCTCCTGGTGCAGCGGCAGCACAAATGGTTGAATCTATAGTTAAAAATCAAAAAAGAATTTTTCCAGTATGTGTTAAGTTAGATGGAGAGTATGGTATTGATGATTGTTATTTAGGTGTTCCAGTGGTATTAGGCTCTAATGGTATTGAGAAGGTAATTGAATTGGATTTAAATTCTGAAGAAAAAGAGTTGCTAGAAGAATCAAGAAAACACGTCAAAGAGGTCATGTCTGTTCTGGAAAATCTTAAATGAATTCAAATATAATTAATCAAAGTAACTTAATTAGCCGAGATTTAAGTTGGCTTAATTTCAATTATAGGGTTCTAGATCAAGTAAAAGATAAGAATCGAGGTGTATTAGATAAACTTAAATTTCTTTCAATTGTTTCTTCAAATTTTGATGAGTTTTTTGAGATAAGGGTTGGTAGTTTATACAATTATATAGACAATAATAAAAAAAGAATAGATTATTCTGGAATGAGAGAAGAACCATTTAGAGAATTTCTTCTTGGGCATTGTTCGAAATTTTTTAATGATTTTAATACATATTTCTCTGATACGATAATTACAGAATTAAATAAAAAAAAAATCTTCATTGGAGACTTGGATGAATTAGATGAAGAAGGTCAGAAAAGGGCTAAAAAGTACTTTAAAAAAACTATTTTCCCTATGTTGACTCCAATGGTTTTCGATAATCTTCATTCTTTTCCTATTTTGATGAATAAGGTTTTGATTTTTGGAGTAGTTACAAAGACCAAGGATTCTTCAAAAAAGAAAAAAATATCATTTATTCAAATTCCTGTTAATCTTCCAAGATTTTTTGAATATAAAATTGAGGATAATATTTTTTTTATTCCTATTGAAAAAATAATTTCAAAATACATTGAAAAATTTTTTAGAAATGTTCTAATTGAAAGTGTTAGTTTATTCAGAATAATTAGAAATGGTGATTTCACTTTAGAAGAGTCAGAAGATATTGAAACAAACTTTTTAGAGGAATTAAAACAAAAGTTGAAAGATAGAAAATTTAGTAGAGTTGTAAGAATAGAAATAAGTAAGTCTTTTGATGATTACCTATTAAAGTCTTTGAAAGAAAGGTTTAAGGTTGATGATTTAAATATTATGAAGTTGAAATCGAATACTATATTAGACTATACATCTTTAAATCAAATAATAGATTATAATGAATTTTCTGAATTATTACCTATCTATCCATCTCCAATTAAATCAATCGATATGGAGGGGGATAATGAAAAAAGTATTTTTGAGATCTTATCGGATAGGGATGTATTTTTACATCATC
>JAYNOQ010000016.1:0-22368 GCA_038113315.1 Flammeovirgaceae bacterium
ACCACGCTCCGACGGTTTCTTTTCCAGTACCAGGTACTATGATGATAGAACCAACAGAAAGTGAAACAAAAGCTGAGCTAGATAGGTTTTGTGATGTTATGATTGAAATTAGAAATGAAATAGAGGAGATAAGAAACGGGACATATGATAAAGAAAACAATGTACTTAAAAATGCTCCTCATACTGCTTCAATTGTAACTTCCTCTTCTTGGGTATTTCCATATACTAGAGAAAAAGCTGCTTATCCTTTAGATTTTGTTGCTTCTAATAAATTTTGGCCTTCAGTTGGAAGGGTTGATAATGCACACGGAGATAGGAATCTATTTTGTAGCTGTATACCGCTTGAGCAATATTCTTCATAGATAGAACAAATATTTAATTACTTTTGGAAAATGGATATAGTTATTCTTTTAATCGGTATTCTCACTTTATCATCTCTAGGTTATGTCATATATAAATTTAATTTGAAAGACGATAAAACTGATGATAGTCAACAAAGACAAGATGAAATTCATCAAATGAAAGAGATGTTAACTCTCGAATTTAAAAATCTTGCTAACGAAATTTTTGAAGAGAAAACAAAAAAAATTACAGAGGTAAATAAGGAGAACTTATCTAATATCTTGGATCCCTTGAAAGAAAATATTGCAAGGTTTGAGAGAAAAGTTGAGTCTACTAATAAAGACGCTGTTGAATTTAATGCAATTTTAAAATCCGAAATAAATCATTTGAAAAACGAAACGCTTAAGATGAGAGATGACGCAAATAATTTGGCAAATGCATTAAGAGGAGAGAGCAAAACACAAGGAGATTGGGGGGAACAACAAATGGAAACTATTTTAAATGCTGCAGGTTTAGAAAAAAACATTCATTATGAAAAAGAAAAGAATTTAAAGAATGAAAATGAAGATAATCAACGTTTAGATTTTATAGTAAAGTTACCTGGTAATAAATCTATAATTATTGACTCTAAGGTATCTCTTGTAGCATATGTTAACTATTATAACTCCGAAGATAGAGATGAAAAAAAACATTATTTAAAAGAACATTTAAAAAGTATCAATACTCATATTACAACCTTATCAAATAAAAATTATCAAGAGTTAGATATTAATCAGCCTGATTATATTTTAATGTTTATGGCAAATGAACCTGCATTTAAGTTAGCCGTACTCGAAGATGTTAGTTTATATAACAAAGCCATAGACAGAAATATTGTTATGGTTACTAATTCAACTTTATTTGCCACATTGAAGACTGTAGCTTACATGTGGAAACAAGATAAGGCAAATAAAAATGCAATTGAAATTGCTAGACAAGCCGGATCACTTTATGATAAATTTCAATCTTTTTCAGAGGACTTAATTAAAGTTGGTAACAATTTAAACACCACTAAAAACACATACGAAGATGCTATGAAAAAACTTACAGATGGTAAAGACAATCTTGTCAGAAAGACAGAGAGACTAAGAGAGCTAGGAGCCAAGGCAAGTAAGAAAATCAACCCTAAATTACTAGACAGATCAGAATAAAATATGGAAAAAAATAATTCTTTAGAAAAGATAAATGTAGTTGGTGACAGAGTTTTGGTAAAACCTAGAAAAGAATCAGAGAGAACTGACAGTGGGCTATATCTTCCGCCAGGAGTAAGAGAAAAAGAAAAAATTCAATATGGATATATAGTTAAAATTGGTCCTGGATACCCAATTCCATTACCTGTTGATAATGATGAGCCTTGGAAATCTGAGGAAGAGAAAGTTAAATATGTCCCTTTACAAGTGAAAGAGGGGGATTTAGCTGTATTCTTACAAGGAGGAGCATATGAGGTTATGTATCAAAATGAAAAATATTTTATTGTTCCTCAGTCATCAATTTTGATGATTGAAAGAGATGACAGTCTCTTTAATTAGATTATTTATATTCAATAATACTTTTCTCAATTATATCACAAGACATATTTATCTCGTCTTCATTTATAACAAGAGGTGGAGCAAACCTTATAATATTTCCGTGAGTAGGTTTTGCAATTAGTCCATTATCTTTCATCTTCATACAAATATCCCATGCTGTGGAACTATCTTCAGTATCATTTATAACCATTGCATTCAGTAACCCTTTTCCTCTAATGAGAGTTACTAGATCACTTTTCTCTTTTAAACTCTCAAGTCTTCCTCTAAATATTTCTCCCATTTTCAAAGCATTATCTTCAAGGTTTTCATCCTTTATAACTTCTAAGGCTGCTTTTGCTACAGCACATGCAAGAGGATTTCCACCATAAGTTGACCCATGTTCACCTGGTCTAATACACATCATAATTTCATCGTCAGCTAAAACGGCTGAAACAGGGAGAACGCCTCCTGATAATGCTTTTCCTAAAATTAAAATATCTGGTCTAGCATCTTCGTGGTCAGTAGCCAACATTTTTCCTGTTCTTGCTATACCGGTTTGAACCTCATCAGCTATAAAAAGAACATTATATTTAGTACAAAGTTTTCTTATCCCGCTTAAATATCCTTCATCTGGAACCACTACACCTGCTTCGCCTTGTATTGGCTCAACCATAAATGCACAAACATTTTTATCTTTTAATTTTTCTTCTAAAGATTCTAAATCATTGTAGGGTATTAAATCATAGCCCGGCATATAAGGACCAAATCCTTTATATGATAAAGGATCATCAGATGTGGATATTGCAGCTAATGTCCTTCCCCAAAAATTTCCATGAGCAAAAATAATTTTAGCTTTGTTTTCTTCAATACCTTTCTTCTCATAACCCCATTTCCTAGCTATTTTATTTGCAGTCTCTCCACCTTCCACTCCTGTATTCATTGGCAATACTTTATCATAACCAAAATACTCAGTAATATATTTTTCATAATTGCCTAAGATATCATTATAGAATGCTCTTGAAGTAAGAGTTAATTTTTTACCTTGAGATTCAAGTGCATTTATAATTTTTGGATGACAATGTCCTTGATTAACTGCAGAATATGCAGATAAATAATCAAAATATTTTTTTCCTTCGACATCCCATACATAGATTCCTTCTCCTCTTGATAAAACTACCGGTAGAGGATGGTAGTTATGTGCACCGTATTCATCTTCTAAATTAATTGCTTCTTGGCTTGATTGTATCATTTTTAAATTGATTTTAACTCAAAAATAGCAGAATAAGAAAAAATAAAAAACATTGTTCAAATTTGTTATTTTTTTCAGTTTTACGATATTTGCGTGCTAATAAAAAAAAGATAATGTCAAAAGTTTGTCAAATTACTGGTAAAAGAGCGAGAGTTGGTAATAACGTTTCTAAGGCGAACAATAAAACTAAAAGAATGTTTTACCCTAATTTACATGTTAAAAAATTCTACATACCTGAAGAGGATAAGTGGATTAAAATTAAGGTATGCTCTTCTGCATTAAAATCAATAAATAAATTTGGAATTTCTGCTGTCTTAAAAAAAGCTAAAGAAAAAGGAACACTAAGTATTTAATATCATGGCAAAAAAAGGAAACAGAATTCAAGTAATTTTAGAATGTACTGAGCATAAGGCTTCCGGAAAGCCTGGTACTTCGAGATATGTTACTACAAAAAATAAAAAGAATACTCCTGATAGAATTGAATTAAAAAAATATAATCCAATTCTTAGGAAATATACATTACATAAAGAAATAAAATAATGGCAAAGAAAGTAGTTGCTTCGTTAAGAGATACGTCTGGTGTAAAGTACGCCAAATTAATTCAGTCTATTAAATCTGAAAAAACAGGGGCTTATGTTTTTAAAGAAGAAATTATAATGGAAGATCATATAAAAGATATTTTAGCTGGTAAATCTCAACAAGATATTATCAGAGAACTAAGGGCTAAAGAAAAGGAAGCTGAAGCTGCTAAGCAAGCTCAAGCTGCTGAACAACCTACTACTCCTAAAGAAGAAGCTCCTAAAGAAGAAGCTCCTAAAGAAGAGGCTGCTCCTGCTGCTGAGGCTCCTAAAGAAGAAGCTCCTCCTGCTGCTGAGGCTCCTAAAGAAGAAGATAAAAAGTAATCACTTTTACTTCTCTATTTCCTTATTAGATTCCTTTAGAAATAGATTAATTTTACATTTTAATTATTCTTTTTATTAACTTATTAAAAAAATAATATGGGACTATTTGATTTTATAAAGAAGAAACTTTTTGGTAAGACTAAAAAAGTAGAAGAGTCCAAAAAAGTAGAAAAAAAAATAGAATCAAAAGAAATAGAGAAACCCTTAATACCATCGAAACCTAAGCCTAAGAAAGTAACTAAAGAAAAGAAAATAGTTACTAAAAAAATAAAAGAGGAAAAACCTAAAAAAGGAATTTTATCTAAGATAAAAGATACTTTTATCTCACCTCCTGATGAAAAAGAAATAAAAGATAAAACATCAAAGCCAAAAACTAACAAGAAAGATGATAAGATAAATAAAAAGTCTAAGGTTGATAAGGAAGAACAAAAAGTTGTAGAAGCTCCTAAAGAGCAAGAGTTTGTTGAGGAACTTAAAGAGAAGGAAGTTATTGAGGAACCTAAAGAAGAGGAAGTTATAGAAGAACCTAAAGAGGAGGAAGTTGTTGAGGAGCCCAAAGAGAAGGAAGTTGTTGAGGAACCTAAAGAGGAGGAAATTGTAGAAGAACCTAAAGTTGAAGAGATTGTTGAAGAACCTGAAGATGAAGAACCTCAAACTATACCTGATGAGGACTCAGAATCATTAAAAAAAGGATTAGAAAAAACTAAAAAAAGTTTCTTTTCCAAGCTAAAATCAGCAGTATTAGGAAAATCAAAAATAGATGATGATGTTCTTGATGAGTTGGAGGAAGTATTGATAACTTCTGATGTAGGAGTTGAGACTACAGTTAAAATTATTGAAAGAATAGAGGAGAGGGTATCAAAAGATAAGTATACAAGCATCAATGAGTTGAATAATATCTTAAAAGAAGAAATTGTAAAGATTCTAGCTGAAAATAGTTCTGATCTTGATGCTTTTGATGTATCAGAAGATACCGTACCTTATGTTATTTTAGTTGTAGGAGTAAATGGTGTTGGTAAAACTACTACCATTGGTAAATTGGCTGCTCAATTTAAAGAAGGAGGACTAAAAGTTCTTATTGGTGCAGCTGATACCTTTAGGGCTGCTGCAGTTGATCAAATTCAAATGTGGGGGAAAAAGGTTGGAGTTGATGTAGTATCTCATGGAATGAATACTGATCCAGCATCTGTTGCTTATGATACTGTAAAGAAGGCTGTTGAAGAGAATTATCATGTTGTCATTATAGATACAGCAGGAAGGTTACACACAAAACTTAACCTCATGAATGAGCTTTCTAAAATTAAGAGAGTGGTTCAAAAATTTAAAGAGGATGCTCCCCATGAGATAATGTTAATCCTTGACGGAAGTACTGGACAAAATGCATTTATACAAGCTGAGGAGTTTACTAAGGCTACAGATGTAAATTCAATTACTATAACTAAGCTTGATGGTACTGCAAAAGGGGGAGTAGTTATAGGTATAACTGATCGATTTAAAATTCCCATTAAATATGTTGGTGTTGGTGAGAAAGTAGGAGATTTAAAACTATTCCATAAGGGCGAATTTGTTAGCTCTTTCTTCGATTAATGAATTTATTAATTTCTTTTTCTGATTTTATTATTGATGCAGCAGACTATCTATGGAATGGTCCAATACTTGTGACATTATTACTAGGCGCTGGAGTTTTTTTCTCATATAAATCTAGACTAGTACCGTTATTGTTTTTTAATAGAGCTCTTAGGTTATTAAGTAAAAAAGGAGATTCAAATAAGGGAATTAGTTCTTATGAAAGTGTTTCGAGTCAGATTGCAGGTATCGTAGGCATGGGTAATATAAGTGGAGTAGCAGTAGCTATTTCAATAGGTGGACCAGGAGCTATATTTTGGATGTGGGTAACTGCTTTTCTGGGAATGATTACAAAATTCTATACTTGTTCATTATCAGTTATGTATAGAAAAAAATCTCAAAATAAATTTTTTGGAGGTCCTATGTATGTAATAGAAAATGGTCTCGGTAAGCAATGGAAATTTTTAGCTACAGTATTTTGTTTTTTTGGATTATTAGGTGTGTCTCCAATTTTTCAATCAAATCAAATTGTTGAGGTAATTAATTCTATCATTCTTAAAGATCAGTTTATCTTTAATAATAAATTTTTTAGTGATTTAACATTAGGGTTAATTCTTGCTTTAATTGTTTCATTCGTAATTTTAGGTGGTATTAGTAGAATTGGAAAAGTTGCCAGTAAAATAGCTCCAGTCATGGTTTTAGTTTATATGATTACTGTGTTCTACCTCATGATTATTCATTTTGATATGATTATTCCAAGTTTCAAGTTGATAATTACCGATGCGTTTAGTGCAAACTCTGTACTAGGAGGTTCAATTGCATCAATAATTTTAGTTGGTGCAAGGAGAGCTTCTTTTTCAAATGAAGCTGGAATTGGCACTGCACCAATAATTCATGCTTCTAGTCAATCTGAGAATCCAATTGAGGAGGGTCTTGTTTCAATGATTGGCCCATTTGTTGATACAATTATAGTTTGTACATTGACAGCATTATGTATACTAGTTACTGACTCGTGGATAAATTTTAATTATGCAGGAATTGAGTTAGTAGCTGAAGCTTTTAATAGTTCTATGCCTACTTTTGGTCCTTATATTTTATTATTCACTACACTAACTTTTGCTATATCAACATTATTTAGTCTATCATTTTTTGGAGAACGGTGCATGGCATATCTGTTTGGTGAGCGAAATAAAACTATATATAGATATATTTATTTATGCTTAATAGTAATAGGTTCCGTCTCTTCCTTAAAGTTTGTAATTAGCTTAATTGATTTATCTTATGGCATTATGGCATTCCCAACAATCATTTCGGCACTATTATTGGCACCTCAAGTTGATGAAATGTCTAAAAAATATTTTAAAAAATTAAAATAAGACAAATGTTCACAAATTTTTATATTTGTATCCCGATTAAAATTTTTTTATGAATATAATCATTGCGGGAACGGGTGAAGTTGGATTTCACTTGTCTAAACTTTTAGCGCAGGAATCACACAGTATAGTCATTATTGACCACGATAAAAAAGCGCTCGAGATAGCCTCACATAATCTAGACGTTTCAACAATTAAGGGGGATGTTACATCAATTAAGACTTTAGAGATTGCAGGTGCAAAAAAGGCTGATCTATTAATAGCGGTTACATCCTCTCAACAGACTAATATATTGTCTTGTACTATTGGGAAAAAGTTTGGAGTTAAAAAGTGTATTGCTAGGATTTCTAATTCAGAACTCCTTCACAGAAAAGACACTTTTGATTTAACTTCAATTGGTATTGATGAGGTTATATATCCCGAATCGCTTGGTGCAAATGAAATAAAAGCTCTACTTAAAGAATCTGCTGTTACAGATTCTCTGGAATTTGAAGGTGGAAAACTTCACTTGATGGGTATTATGATAGATAAAGATTCATTACTAAAGGATAAAACTCTAGGCGAGTCGACATATTTAAATCCAGATACTAATTATACTCCTGTTGCAATAGTAAGAGACATTGAAGATGAAATTCATAATGAAACAATTATTCCTAGGTCTCATAATATTTTGAAGGAAGGTGATATAGCATACTTTATTGCAGAATCTAAGAAAGGTGTTGAGAAAGTATTATCACTTGCAGGCAAAAAACATTTAGAAATAAAAAATATAATGATATTTGGAGGATCTCCGCTAGCCTATATGACTGCAAAATATCTATCAAAAAAATATAATATAAAGTTAGTTTGTGATGACATTGAAAAATGTGAAAGGCTTGCTGATGAATTATCTAATGTAATGGTAATTAATGGTTCTGCCACTAACATTGATTTAATGCAGGAAGAAGATATTGATAATATGGATGCCTTTTTGGCTTTATCTTATGAAACCGAAAAAAACATTTTAGCTTCTCTTGCCGCAAAAGAATCAGGAGTAAAGAAGACAATTTCTCAGGTTGAGAATATTGACTTCATTCCATTAGCTCAAAATATGGGATTAAATACAACTATAAACATCAAATACTTAGCAGCAAACTTTATTTTTAAATATATAAGTGAAGATAAGTTTCTAGATTATTCTACTCTTCAAGGTGTAGATGCTGAAATTATTGAAGTTGAGGTTAAATCAGAAAGTAATGTGCTTGGAAAGAAGTTAAAAGATTTAAATTTTCCAAAAGATAGTATAGTCGGTGGTCTTACTAGAGAGGATGAAGCTTATTTTCCTAGAGGTAACTTTGAATTTGAGGAGGGAGATAGAGTTATTGTAGTTACAAAAAAGGAAACAAAAAATACTATAGAGTCAATGTTTAAATGAAATTTAATCTAAAAGTAATTAGTAACATTATTGGGATCCTATTGTTAATAAATGGGCTCTTGATGCTTACAGCTGTACCTTTTGGTTTATATCACGGAGAAAGCTCTTGGAAGGGAATTCTAGTTTCTTCATTAGTAAACTCTGCAGTTGGTTTCTTCCTTTATTATAGAACTAAGGACAATGAAAACAAAGATTTAAAGAGGAGAGATGGGTATCTTATTGTCACCTCTAGTTGGATTTTTATGTCATTATTTGGTATGCTTCCATATATTTTTACTGGGCAAATATCTAATGTTCCTGATGCTTTTTTTGAGACAGTTTCAGGGTATACAACAACTGGCGCTACAATTTTAAATGATATAGAAATATTAGATCATGGAATTCTATATTGGAGAAGTTTAACACAATGGATTGGTGGAATGGGAATTATAGTTTTAGCAGTAGCTATTTTACCTTTTTTAGGAATAGGAGGTATGCAACTATTTGTTGCTGAAGCACCAGGTGTTTCAATAGATAAGTTGCAGCCTAGAATAAAAGAGACGGCTATGAGATTATGGCAAATATATATATCTTTTACTGTTGTTCTTTTTTTTATATTATGGGCTGAGGGAATGAATTCATTTGAAGCTGTAAACCATGCTATGACTACTTTTGCTACTGGAGGATTTTCAACAAAGAATGCAAGTATTGGTTATTTTGAGTCTCCACTTATTCAGTATACTATTATTCTTTTTATGTTTATTTCAGCAACTAATTTTACGCTGACTTATTTCGCAATCAAGTTAGATTTTAAAAGAGTATTTCAAAATGAAGAATTTAGAATCTACTGTTCATTCATTTTAATTTTAAGTGTCATTGTTTTTCTAACCCTTTACTTTATAGATAGCTCATACGCTGAAGAAACTTTCAGATCAGCACTATTTAGTGTTGTTTCTATAATTACAACTACTGGTTTTACAACAGTTGATTTCACAGGCTGGACAGAATTCATTACTATTTTGTTTTTTATTTTAATGTTTTTTGGTGCATCTGCTGGTTCAACATCTGGAGGAATTAAAATAGTCAGACATGTAATTCTTCTTAAGAACAGTTACATAGAATTAAAAAAACAATTACATCAACAGGGTGTTTTTACTTTAAGGTTCAATGACTCAAAAGTTCCTCAAAGTGTAGTAACAAATATTTTAGCATTTATGATGTTATATGTAGTTATATTTTCTTTGGGTTCAGTTATTATGACTCTTATGGGAGTTGATTTTATTACATCTATTGGCTCTGTTGCAGCAACACTAGGTAATGTTGGTCCTGGAATTGGAGAGGTTGGACCAGCAAGTAATTTTAGTTCAATTCCAGATGTAGGTAAATACTTTTTATCTTTATTAATGTTGATTGGAAGACTAGAACTTCTTACATTCCTTCTTATCTTAACTCCAGCATTTTGGAAATTTAATTAACATATTATGATAAACTTATTCTATTTTATTTGGAATGCTAATCCTGAAATTATTTCTGGCTTACCACCGAGGTGGTATGGATTACTATTTGCTCTAGGTTTTTTAATAGGATCATACATTATGAGATGGATCTATAAATTGGATGGTAGAGATCCTGAGGAAGTAGAAAGATTAACTCTGTATATGGTTATTGCAACTATTATCGGAGCAAGGGTTGGCCATTGCTTATTCTATGATCCTGTTTATTATTTATCTAACCCATTAAAAATATTATATATATGGGAAGGAGGTTTAGCAAGTCATGGTGCTGCAATTTCTATTATTCTTGGAATGGTTATTTACTCAAGGAAAGTTAATGAAAAGTTTTTTTGGGTGATGGATAGAATTGTAATTGTAGTTTGTCTTGCTGGAGCTTTTATTAGGACGGGTAACTTTATGAACTCTGAAATTCTTGGCTTACCAACAGAATCTGGTAATGGTGTTGTTTTTGCTAAAAGTGTAAATGATATTTTAATGTTTAGGTTTGATGGTAGAGTAGATGAAATTAGCTTCCATAAAAGACCTGGTGATGTAACTACTAATGGAGTTCCTATTACAATAAGATTAAAATATGGTGAGGGAGTTGGTTTAGATGAATTATCTGAAAATAATTATTATAAGTCGAACGTTAAGAGTTACTTAATGGGTTATGAAGGGATACGAAGTCACATCTATGAAGAGCCAGATAAAGAACTTGACTATAAAATTTTTAAAAATGGAAACAGCTATTATGCTGAAATTTATACTCTAGGTATTCCTAGGCATCCTGCTCAAATGTATGAAGCTCTTTACTGCCTTTTGTTATTTATTTCTTTAATATCGTTGTGGTATTTTAAAAGAGATTCTTTAAATGATGGGTTTATATTTTCAATCTTTATGATAGTATTATGGTCTCTAAGAATCATTGATGAGCTATTTAAGGAGAATCAGGTAGATTGGGAAGCTGATATTCCACTCAATATGGGCCAGTGGTTAAGTATACCTATGATAATTCTTGGTTTAATTATTTTTATTAAAACCTTTCCTTCAAAAAAATAATTATAACACTTTCCTATTGGTATCGTAAATTATACCACTGTGGATGGAGTAATTTTCGAAAAATTTATTGGATCATTTAAAAATTTAAAAACAAAAAATTTTGATGATTTATTCAAAATATATCAACAGATCTTACTTATTACCTCTGGGGATTTTAATAAAACGATTTCAGTTTTAACTGAATTAGATAGAAAGTACAATATAACTCCTCCTGATTATGGAATTGGAAATTTTATAGAAGATCTCAAAAAAAAGGGTTTTATTAAAGAAAATAAATCAGACGGTGAAATTCAAATCACTAAGAAGTCTGAAATCGAATTTAGGCGTTCAGCTTTGGATGAAATATTTGGTAAATTAAAAAAGGGACATATGGGTAATCATTCTACAAATTTTTCTGGACCAAGTGTAGATTTAGATTATTCAACTAAACCGTATGAATATGGTGACAACATTGAAAAAATAGCATTTAACGAATCTATTAAAAACGCACAAATTAATCATGGAATAGAAAATTTTACTATGAATGAAAATGATTTAGAGACATTTGAATCGGATTTCAAAACACAAACATCAACAGTACTATTAATTGATATAAGCCATTCTATGATATTATATGGTGAAGATAGGATAACGCCCGCAAAAAAAGTTGCAATGGCATTATCAGAGTTAATAATGAAGAAATATAAGAAAGATACTATTGATGTTGCAGTATTTGGCAATGACGCATGGAAAGTCAAAATAAAAGATATACCTTATTTAAAAGTAGGTCCTTATCATACTAATACTATTGCTGGACTTGAGCTTGCTATTGACATCTTGAGGAGAAGAAAAAATAATAATAAGCAAATATTCATGATTACAGATGGTAAACCAACGTGTATGAAGGTGGGTATTAACTACTATAAGAATGCTTTTGGACTAGACCCTAAAATTTTAAATAAGACTTATAACCTTGCTTCAGTTTGTAAAAAAAATAATATAAGAGTCAATACATTTATGATAGCATCAGACCCATATCTTATGGAGTTTGTTGAAAAGTTTACAGAAATAAATGATGGATCAGCATATTTTGCAGACTTAAATGATTTGGGGTCAATGATATTAAAAGATTACAGCAAGAATAAAATTAAAAAGTACTAAAATGGATTATTTAAATATTAAATCTTTAGGTGAATTAAAGAAGTCAAATTGGGTTTCTAAATCAATAAAAGATGAGTTAAGAGATAACTTAATTTCTATCAAAAAAGAAGGTAAGAAGGTATTTTCTGAAATTCATGGGTATGAAGAAACTGTATTGCCTGATTTAGAGAGGGCAATACTATCTAAGCATGATATTAATTTTCTTGGATTAAGAGGGCAAGCAAAAACAAAAATTGCTAGAAAATTAGTTGATCTTTTAGATGAGCATATACCCGTAATTACCGGATCACCTTTAAATGATGATCCATTAAATCCAATTAGCCATTATGCTAAAAGTTTGATAGATAAAGAAGGTGATGCAACTCCAATATCTTGGATGCACAGATCAGATAGATTTACTGAAAAGCTTGCAACTCCAGATGTAACGGTTCCCGACTTAATAGGAGATATTGACCCAATAAAGGCAGCTAATTTAAAATTATCTTTCTCTGATTTTAAGGTCATTAATTATGGTCTTATTCCAAGATCAAATAGATGTATTTTTGTAATTAATGAAATCCCAGATTTACAGCCCAGAATACAAGTATCTCTATTTAATATTTTACAAGAAAATGACATTCAAATAAGGGGCTTTAATTTTAGGATGCCACTTGATATACATTTTATTTTTACTGCTAACCCAGAAGATTACACGAACAGAGGAAATATTGTCACTCCACTGAAGGATAGAATTGGTAGTCAAATACTTACTCATTACCCTAAATCAATAGAGATTTCAAAGAAAATTACTAGTCAAGAAAATAGAATAAATAAATCAGTATATGATAAAATTCATATTCCAGAACTTGCGAAAACAATGATTGAGCAGTTAGCTTTTGAAGCTAGAAATTATGAGTATGTTGATAGTAAAAGTGGTGTCTCTGCTCGTTTGACTACTTCTGCTTATGAGTTCATGGTATCATCAGCTGAGAGAAGATTATATCTAAATAATGAAAATGAGACAGTGGTTAGAGTTTCTGATTTCTTGTCGATAGTTCCTGCGGTAAATGGAAAATTAGAATTGGTATATGAAGGAGAACAAGAGGGCTCATACATAGTTGTTATGAATTTAATTTCAAAAACAATTAAGAAATTATTTAACGATATCTTTCCAATTGTTAATGATAAATTAAAAGATAAGAAAAAAGACAATCCATATAAATCCATTCAGAAATGGTTTGAAAAAAATAAACTTACTCTTAAAAATGATCTAAGTAAAAAAGAATATAGCTCATCTCTTCACAATATTGATGGCTTAGAAAATACTGTAATAAAAAATTTAAAAAGTCTGGCTTCAAATGAGCTAGAGTTTTATATGGAGTTCGTATTACATGGCATTGCTGAGAATAGTTTAATATCAAAAAAGTATACTAATACAAGTATTGATTTTAAGGATTTAATATCTGATATTTTTAATGATAAAGATGGTATAGTTTAGTTATCTGGTTTGAGGAAAGCATCCACAAGGTCTTTCTTTAAAGGAATAACCTATCCCAATTTCTATTGATGAACCAATAGTATTTCCTATACCGTATCTCGCAAATACTTTTAATTTTTCATTTGATATTCCTACTGATGGTTTTAAAACATATTTACTAGAATTATTAAAATTCTCAATTCCAACACCAAAACCAATAAATGGAGAAAATGTCTCATCAAAAAAATAATAGTATGCATTTAGTGCAATGGGTAATAAATAATTATCACCTCCAACATTATCTGAGTTAGAGAATGTACTTATTAATCCAGCCTCTAAAGAAATCTCATATTTTGCTTTTTGATCTATAGTGTATATAATCTCACCAATTGCCCCTATGCCTTGATCAAATTGGTATTTGTCAGTTGGATGATCATTAGCTCCTACAACAAATTTAGTAATAGCTGACACGGATATTCTAAATGGATTATAGTATTTATTTTGTCTATTTTGGGAAAAAGAACTTAGAGGTATTGCTATTATTAGAAAGAAAATTAACTTTAATTTTTTAGTGAGAGATAACATAAAAATTATATACTTGTTTAAATTATAATTATTAAATCTATGAAAAAATACCTTTCTTTTTTACCATTATTCTTTTTGTTTTTGATTCTTTCTTGTAATAATAAACCTGTAGATCCCATTGTTGCTGACATTGTAGTCTATAACGGAACTATATACGATGGGTCTGGACAAAAACCATACGTGGGGTCTATAGGCATAAAAGATGATAGATTAATTTACGTTGGAGAAAATACAGTTTTTGATTCTGACACAACAATTGACGCAACTGGACTTTCAGTATCTCCTGGATTTATAAATATGCTGAGTTGGGGTTATGGAACTTTACTAGAGGATGGAAGAGGTCTTTCTGATTTAATGCAAGGAGTTACTTTAGAAATTTTTGGAGAGGGAAGATCACCAGGTCCATATTATGAAGACGGAAAATTTGTTTCTTTCGGAGATGCTATGAATAAACTTGAAGAGAGTGGAGTGTCTGTCAATGTAGCTTCTTTTCTTGGTGCAGCTACCACAAGAATATTGGAAGTGGGTTATGAAAACAGAGACGCTACAGACCAGGAGATGAAGAGGATGAAAAATATTGTTAAGAAATCTATGGAAGAGGGGGCAATGGGAATTGGATCATCTCTTATTTATGCTCCTGGAGATTATGCCTCTACAAATGAGCTAATAGAGCTCTCTAAATCCGCGTCTGAGTATGGTGGTATGTATATCTCTCATCTAAGAAATGAAGGTGTTACTCTTTTGGAGGCATTTGAAGAACTAATGACTATTGCAAGGGAAGCTGATATAGCTGCAGAAATTTATCATTTAAAAGCTTCAAGAGAGCCTAATTGGTATAAACTTGATGAGATAATAAAAAGAGTTGAAGATGCAAGAGCTGAGGGTCTACAGATTACTGCTGATATCTATACCTATAATGCTAGTTCAACGGGGCTTACTGGAGTAATACCAACCTGGGTACAAGAAGGCGGTCATAAAGCCTGGATTGAAAGAATGAAGGATCCTAAAGTAAGACCTAGATTACTGAGTGACATTAGAAAGCAATTATCTGAACAACCACCAGAGGGAATTTTAATGGTTGGTTTTAAGACCTCAGCAATGTCAAAAAAATATTTAGCTAAAACTGTTGCTGAAGCAGCACAGATGAGAGGTCAGTCTCCTGAAGAAGCAATCGTTGATATGGTAATTGAGGATGATCATAGAATCCAATGTATTTATTTTAGTATGTCTGAGGAAAATATAAGAAAAAAAATACAGCTACCTTGGGTTTCTTTCTGTTCTGATGCAGGGGTATACAGTGATATATCTAAAAGCTTCAGAACACATCCTAGAGCATTTGGTAGTTTTATTAGGGTTTTAGGAAAATATTCAAGAGATGAAAAACTATTTCCGTTAGAAGAGGGTATTAGAAGGCTTACTAGTTTTCCAGCACAAAACTTAAAATTAAAAGATAGGGGAATGCTCAAAGAAAATTACTTTGCTGATGTAGTTATTTTTAATGCAGAGAGAGTTAATGATAATGCAACTTTTGAAGAACCTCTTCAATTTGCTGAGGGAGTTAATCATGTAATTGTAAATGGTGTTCCTGTTTTACTAAATGGTGAACATACAAATAAATACTCTGGAAGATTTGTTAAGGGTCCAGGTTACAAATCAAATTAGTTTCTTGACGAAAGATATCTTTCAAGATGCATCTTATTAAGTTCATCTGAATCTCCATATTTTTTTCTCATTTCATCTAATCTTAAGTGCATCATATCTCTTACACTTTTATAGTTTTCATCATCATAGATGTTATTCATTTCTGAAGGATCTTTTTCAAGGTCATACATTTCCCATTCATCAATATCATAATAAAAATGCATTAGTTTATATCTACTTGTTCTAACCCCATAATGTCTTTTAACCATATGAACTGAAGGGTACTCATAGTAAGTATAGTATATGGCATCTCTCCATTCTGTTTGAGAATTGTTAACAATTTTTCTAAATGACTCTCCCTGCATTTCTTTTGGAATTTTAAGTCCTGCATAATCAAGAAAAGTAGGAGCAAAATCTAGGTTTTGGATAAGTTGATTTATAATAGTTCCTTGTTTTATTTCTTTTGGATACCTCATTAAAATAGGTGTTCTTAATGATTCTTCATACATAAATCTTTTATCATACCAACCGTGTTCGCCAAGATAAAATCCTTGATCAGATGTATAAACGACAATTGTATTTTCTGATAAATTATTATCATCTAAATATTTCAAAATTTCTCCTACACCATCGTCTATTGATTGAATTGTTCTTAAGTAGTCTTTTATATATCTATTAAATTTCCAGATTGCTAATTCTTTTCCTTCTAATCTCTTAGATCTTAAAGCATCATTTTTTGGGGTATAAGCTTCTAGCCATTTAGACCTTTGATCTTCGGTTAATCTACTTAGCTGTCTATCAAAATTTGTATTTTCTCCCGTAAATGGATCTGTTAAAAATTTAAAGTCATGACCCCAGTACCCATGACCATCAATTTTCATTTCTTGTCTTTTTGCTGCAGTTCCTCTACCCTCATAATTATCAAAAAAGTTTTCGGGAGGGGTAAAAGTTTTATCATCAAAAAGAGTCAAATACTTATCTTCAGGCATCCAGTTTCTATGAGGTGCCTTCTGATGATAAAGAAGAAGAAAAGGCTTCTTTTTATTTCTCTTATTTTTTAACCAGTCCAAACTTTTTTCTGTAGTAATTGGAGTAACATGTCCTTCAATTTGAATTGTATCTCCATTCTCAATAAATACTGGGTTATAATAATGTCCTTGCCCTGGTAAAACTGACCAATGATCAAATCCTTGGGGCTCACCTCTTAAATGAATTTTTCCAACTAGTGCTGTTTCATATCCAGATTTTTGTAAACTTTTTGCAAAATTTGGTTGGTTCCAGTTATAAGGTTGGATATTATCAACTTTCCCATTTACGAAGCTATGTTTTCCTGTGAGCATCACAGCTCTACTCGGCGCGCATATAGAATTTGTTACAAACCCTTTATTAAATATTGCTCCCTCATCTCCGATTCTATCTATGTTAGGGGTGTTATTTAAGTTGTGTCCATAAGCACTGACCGCTTGGAAAGCATGGTCATCAGACATGATAAAAATAATATTTGGTGGATTTTCATTTTTACATGATGCGAGTAAAAAGATAATTAATACTGAAAAATAATTTCTCATATCTTCTTTTCTAGTAGAGAAATAAAAAATGCATACTCCATTGCAGTTTCTTTATATGCCTCAAACCTCCCAGACGCTCCACCATGTCCAGCGTCCATATTGCAATACATGAGAAGAGGTTCATTGTTTGTTCTCCTATCTCTTAGTCTTGCTATCCATTTAGCGGGTTCGAAATATTGAACCTGTGAATCGTGGTAGCCAGTAGTAATAAAAATTGCAGGGTAGTCTTTTTTTTCGACTTGATCATACGGTGAGTAAGATAACATGTAGTCGTATGAGTCTTTATTGTTAGGGTTTCCCCATTCATCATATTCAAATGTAGTTAATGGAATATCTTCATCTAACATAGTTGTAACTACATCAACAAAAGGTACTCCAGCTACTATTCCTCTAAAAAGTTTTGGCTCCATATTTACTACAGCACCCATAAGTAAACCTCCTGCACTTCCTCCCATAGCAAATAATTTTTCTTTATTAGCGTAGCCTTTGTCTATTAGAAATTTACCGCTATCTATGAAATCATAAAATGTATTTTTCTTTTTAAACATTTTTCCTTCATCATACCATTTTCTTCCTAGATACTGACTTCCTCTAATATGTGCTATTGCGTAAACAAACCCTCTATCTAACAGGCTTAGCCTCACTGAGCTGAAGCTAGCATTATTAGTTATTCCGTAAGAGCCGTATCCATAAAGAAGAAGTGGATTTTTGCCATTTTCGTACATATCTTTTCTATAGACTAGTGATATAGGTATTTTATTTCCGTCTCTTGCTGTGGCCCATACTCTTATACTTGTATAATTTTTTTTATCAAATTTACCACCTAAAACTTCGGTCTCTTTCAATACTTTTTTTTCTTTTGTGCTCATGTCATATTCTATAACAGAATTTGGTGTTGTCATAGAAGAGTAACTATATCTAAATTTATTTGTGTTTGTTTCTAAGTTGGTACTTGAATAAAGAGAATAAGCTTCATCTTCAAACTCGATATAATGACTTTTTCCATCTTCCCATGGTCTAACTTCTATTCTTCTTAATCCAGTTTCTCTCTCTGTAATTACTAGGTAATCATTAAATAAGTCAATGTCTTCTAAAAGTACGTCTTCTCTATGGATTATATAATCTTTCCAATTTTCCTTATTTGTTTTATTTTCATCACATACCATTAACTTAAAGTTTGTAGCATTTTCAATATTTGTTCTAATGAACCACTTTCCATTAAAATGATCTATAGAATATTCAAGTCCATCAATTCTTTTTTGAAATAAGCTGAAATCTCCATATGGATTATTTGCGTCTATGTACCTATATTCTTGAGATAGGGTAGCGCTCGAGCCTATTATTATAAATTTGTCATTTTTGGTTTTGTAGGAGTAAACACTAAATGTTTCATCATCCTCATAAAATATCTCTTTGTCAGAACCTTTAGAGTTTAGTTTATGCATCATAACTTTATCCGTTCTCAGTGTTTCAATATCTTTCAAATTGTAAAAAATAGACTGGTTGTCATTTGTCCAGGTAATAGATCCAGAGGTATTAGTTATTTCATTTTTATGAATTTTTCTTGACTCTAAATCCATAAAGTATATTGTGTAAATTCTTCTGCTTAAGGTATCAACACTAAATGCCATTGTCTTATTATCAGGGCTAATTTCAATGTCTCCAACTCTATAGTATTCGTAACCTTTAGACATAACATTTGCATCAATTAAAATTTCTTCTTTATTGTTTAAATTTTCTTTTTTTCTACAATATATGGGATACTGTTTGTCTTTTTCATATCTAGTATAATAGTAATATCCATTATCCAAATATGGAACTGAGCTGTCATCTTCTTTGATTCTGGATTTTATTTCTTGAAAAATTTCTTCTTCTAGGCCTTTATAACTTTTCATATATTCATCTCTATATGAGTTTTCAGAATTTAAATAATCAATGACTTTTTTATCATCTCTCTTATTCATCCAGTAATACTCATCAACTCTTGTGTCTCCATGAATGGTAAGTTTTTTTACAATTTTTTCAGCTATAGGTTCTTTTAAATTATTTTTCATTTCGCAACTAAATAGTATAATTATTAATATTAGATAATTTTTTATCATATTTTATTTTTCAATTAATAATATAATAATGTGAATTATTTTTATGTGAATCTCTTGGATTCTATCAGAATATCCTAAATGTGGCACTCTTATTTCAACATCAGATAATTTTGATAATTTTCCTCCTTTCTTCCCTGTTAAAGAAACAACTTTTATTCCTTTTTCCTTAGCAGTTTTTGCGGCATTTAAAATATTTGGAGAGTTACCACTTGTACTTATGGCTAGGAGAGCATCTCCCTTTTTTCCAAGTCCTTCAACATATTTCGAAAAGATATGCTCAAATCCATAGTCATTTCCTACACACGTAATATGAGAAGGGTCAGAGATTGCAATAGCTGGTAATGGTTTTCTCTCATTTCTAAACTTACCAGTAAGTTCTTCAGCGAAATGCATAGCATCACACATTGAACCACCGTTTCCACAAGAAATTATTTTATTTCCCTTATTTATTGAAGTCTTAAAAATATTTGCCGCACTCTCAATTTTCTTGATGTTATCATCAACTAAAAATTTTTCTAGTACTGACTGGGCTTCGCTTAACTCTTTTCTAATTATCTCTTTCATTTAACTAAGGTTTTGCATTTTACTTAAGTTATAATACATGTTATTTTTTTTGATAAGTTCTTCGTGGCTTCCCGTTTCAACAATTTGCCCTTTATCTATGACGATAATTTTATCAACATTTTTAATAGTACTCAACCTATGGGCAATTATAATTGTAGTCCTGTCCTTCATTACTTTCTCAACTGCAGTTTGAACAGATTTTTCTGATTTTGAGTCAAGAGATGAAGTAGCCTCGTCAAAAATTAATATTGGGGGGTCTTTATATATTGCTCTAGCAATACATATTCTTTGTCTTTGACCTCCTGATAGTTTAAGGCCTCTCTCTCCAATTATAGTATCGTATTTTTTATCAAGTTTTTCAATGAAGTCATATGCATTTGCAATTTCTGAGGCCTTCTTTAACTTGATATAGTCATACTTTTCACTACCAAAACAAATATTATTTTTAATAGTATCGTGGAAGAGTAATGATTCTTGGGTTACAATCCCTATCATTTTTCTTATGTCATCGGTTTTAAATTTCTTAATGTTTTCCCCATCAATTTTAATCGATCCATTTTTGAGTGTATAAAATTTTGAGAGAAGATCGATTATAGTTGATTTTCCACCACCTGAAGGACCTACAATAGCAACACTTTCTCCTCTATTAATTTTGAAGCTAACTTTATTTAAAACATTATCATTTTCGTATGCGAAGGATACATTTTCAAACTCAATAGAATTATTAAGAGTTTCTTTGCTTTCTTTCCCTTTATCTTCTTCATCTGTTTTGTCTTTATCTATAAATTCAAATACTCTATCTGCTGATGCCACGCCTCTCTGGATAGTATTAAAAGCACCTGTTATTGCCTTAGCTGGAGGCAGAACTTGAGAAAAAATTATAATAAAAGCTATAAACTCTGAAGCTGTAATATCTGATGAACTATCTAAAACCATACCTCCACCAACTAAAAGTATGATAGAAACTGTTACAATACCTAAAAATTCACTTACTGGATTTGATAACTCAAATCTTTTATACATCGAGTAGTTTTGTCTTCCATATTCAGTTACCTCATTTCCAAATCGATTTTTCATAAATGAATTCGCTGTAAAAAGTTTTATAATTCTAATTCCATCAAGTGTCTCATTTATAATATTATTTATATTCCCTAAAGCTGTTTGACTGAAAGCAGCTTTTACCTTTAGGTGTTTGGCAATATTTGATATTATAAACCCAGATACAGGTATAAGGACTAATGTATACACCGTAAGTTTTATAGAGATAGTGCTTAAAATAAAAAATAAACCTAAAAGAAGCGCAGGCTCTTTGAATAGTACAGTCACTGAATTTATAACGGAGTTTTCTATCTGTTGAATATCACTTGTTAACCTAGAAATCACATCTCCTTTTTTCTCATTAGTAAAAAAATTAATTCTAAAGTTTATAATTTTTTCAAATAGAGAGTTTCTAATATTTGTTACCACTCTGACTCTAACTTTTGCTATAATAAGGGAGGATAAGTATTTAAATATATTTGCTAGAAATACAGATAATAATATAATTAAGCAGACAAATTTTAGAGCTTCTTTCCTTCCACTTGACTGAATTATTTCACTAAAGTATCTGTAAAAAGTTGTTTTTAAATACTCTATCGAGAAGCTAAACTCTCCATTATTCACAATCTTTTTAGAAATATCATAATCTACTTGATTAAATAAAACTTCAAGAAGGGGTATCATAATAGAGAAATTCACCATGCTAAATATGATGTAAAATAGTGTCAGAATAAGGTATAGGGGTATTATTCTACTGTATGGAGTGGCGTAAGATAGTATTCTGAAGTATGTCTTCATACGGCTAAATTAAGAATAATATTTTACTCATTTTTTGTAAAAAAATAACAATTTCATAGCTTTGCAAACCTTAATTAAAAAAATAGGAAAAATAATGAAGAAAGATATTCACCCAGAATACAGAGAAGTAGTCTTCCAAGATGTCCAAAGCGACTTTAAATTTTTAACAAGGTCGACTATGACCTCAGAAGAAAAAATAAAGTGGGAAGATGGAAAAGAATACCCAGTAATTAAAGTTGAAGTTAGCTCTGCTTCACATCCATTTTATACTGGAAAGAAATTATTTGTTGATACAGCTGGTAGAGTTGAAAGATTTAATCAGAAATACAAATCAAAACAAGTTGCAGCTAAACCACCTGTGAAAGAAGAGGCTCCAGCTGATGAAGATGTAAAACAAGTAGAAACCCCAGCTGCTGAAGAAGTTAAAGAAGTAGATGTTGCTGAAGCACCTTCTACTGAGGAAGTAAAAGAAGAAACTGCTAAAGCTGAAACACCTGCTGCTGAGGAAGCTAAAGAAGAAACTCCTTCTGCTGAGGAAGCTATAGAAGAAAC
>JAYNOQ010000016.1:22468-26013 GCA_038113315.1 Flammeovirgaceae bacterium
AAAAGAAAATTAGTATCTATTTACACAAATAGTAAAAGTCTTCATCTCTTTGAAGACTTTTTTTTTATACTTGTCTATTAAATATTATGCGATTTTCAGATATACCAGGCTTAGAAGATGAGAAGAATAGATTAATCGATTCTTTTAATTCTAACAAAGTACATCATGCAATATTATTTTCGGGACAAAAAGGCTCAGCTAATTTAGCTTTATCTCTAGCTTTTTCAACCTTTATTAATTGTGAACAAAAATCCGAGAAAGATTCTTGTGGTACGTGCTCCTCATGTAATAAAATGGATAAGCTTATACATCCTGATGTAAATTTTGTTTTTCCAGTTGCATCAACTCCAAAAATTAATAAAGAAGTAATTAGTGATAAGTTTATAGAAAGTTGGAGAAGTTCTGTGATTGAATTTCCATATCTCAGTATTGATGACTGGTTTGAGATATATGGTTTTGAAAACAAACAGCCTAATATTTCTAAAGATGAAGTAAGGAACCTAATTAAAAAGTTAACGCTTAAGCCATTTGAGTCTAATTTTAAAATTAATATTATATGGTTACCTGAATTTTTACACCTCAGTACTTCAAATGCTATGCTTAAAGTATTAGAAGAACCACCGGGAAATACGCTTTTTTTCCTTGTAACAAATAACGATCAAAAACTTATTTCAACTATTAAATCTAGGGTTCAAAATTTTAAAGTTAAAAGATTTTCTGATTCTGAAATGAAGAGATATCTATCTATATATAAGGACGTTTCAGAGAATGAAGTTGATCAGGCTATTTATCTGTCTGATGGAGATCTAAATAATGCTCAAAAATATTTATATACATCTAATTCCCAAGATCTTGAAAAAGTTAAAGTTTGGATGAGGGCATGTTATTCTCAAAGCTTTGGTGATATTAATTCTGAGGTAGAGTGGTTTAATTCTCTCTCTAAAATTAAGAAAAGAACTTTTCTTACTTATACTTTAAAGCTTATGAGAGAAGCTTTAGTATCAAAAATAGATGAGTCTTTATCAAGAATATCAGAATCCGAGATGTCATTTGTATCAAAGTTTAGAACAACTTTAGATTCAAATGAACTTGAGTACATAATAACTTCATTGGATGAAAATATTAGATTTTTAGATAGAAATGCAAACCCAAAGATTTTATTTTTAGATTTGTCTATTAAAATTTCAGACCTTTTTAGAAAGGTTAAATCTTAAATTATGAAAAAACTTATTTTTATTTTAATCATTATAATTCAATCATGTGCTATGAATAAAGACGTATTAATTACTATTTCAACTCCATATGGAGATATGAAAGCCATTCTCTATGATGAAACACCTCTTCATAAAAAAAATTTTATAGAGTTAAGTGAGTCTGGTAAATTTGACTCCACAATTTTTCATAGGGTTATTGAAAATTTTATGATTCAAGGTGGTGATGTGAATTTAATTAATGATGAAGATGTTATTGATTATACAATACCTGCTGAGTTTAGTAGTAGGTTGTTTCATAGAAAAGGAGAAATTGCTGCTGCAAGAATGGGAGACAATGTAAATCCAGAAAAAGAATCTAGTGGTTGTCAGTTTTATATAGTACAGGGTAAAGTCTACTCTGAGGAAGAATTAACTTTAGATATTAATGCTCTATATGGGGGGGTAAGGAGGTTATTGCAAGAGGACGAGTATTCAGATATGAGGCAAAAATTTATTGAAGCTCAAAATGATCCTGAGGAGACACAAAGATTAGCAATTTCTCTTAGTAGTATTTGTGAGGAAAAGTATGGAATTCAAATTAAGAAAAATATTTCAGAGGAGATTTTAAAGGCGTATACAACAATAGGTGGTGTGCCTCATCTCGATGGAGGATACACTGTTTTTGGTAGAATTGTTGAGGGGCTAGAGGTAATAGATAAAATTGCTGCAGTAGAGACAGGACCTGCTGACAAACCTGTTGAAGATGTTCCAATGACTTTCAAAGTTGAAAGAGTTAGTAAGGATAAAATCACAAAAAATTATGGTTACACATATCCAGAGTAATGAAGATACTAATAACTGGAGTTAATGGACTTGTAGGTAATTCTTTATATAGATTACTTCAGGACTCTGATCATAAAATATTTTTTTCATCGAGAAATTTAGAGGGATTAGCTAATTATAAAGTGGATATAACTGATAAAGTTGAGGTTAATTCTTTCTTTAAATCTGAAAGGCCTGATGTTGTAATAAATTCTGCCGCGATGGCAAATGTTGATATGTGTGAGGAAGAGCAAGATCCCTGTTGGAAGGTAAATGTAGAAGG
Source organism: Flammeovirgaceae bacterium (assembly GCA_038113315.1). Classification (GTDB taxonomy): domain Bacteria; phylum Bacteroidota; class Bacteroidia; order Cytophagales; family MED-G16; genus MED-G16. Next base: position 24,767 of record JAYNOQ010000016.1, read on the forward strand.
TGTTCAAAATTTAGTGGAGGCTTGTGATCAATACTCAACACATCTTACTCATATAAGTACTGATTACATTTTTGATGGTAAAAAAAATTCTGGAATTTATAATGAAGACGACCTTCCTAACCCTCAGGGTTATTATGCTAAAAGTAAACTTGCAGGAGAAGAAGTTATTTCGAGAAGTCAAATAAGCTACTCAATTCTTAGAACTATTTTAGTTTATGGGATTCATAAGAATGCTAATATAGTAACATTTGTAAAGAATTCTCTGGAGGCTAACAAAACGGTAAATTTAGTTTCTGATCAAGTAAGAATGCCTACGTTTGTAGATGACCTATCAAAAGCTTGTATAAAAGCATCTGAAAAAAAAGCTGCAGGTATCTTCCATATTTGTGGTCCTGAGCAGATGAGCTACCTAGACATAGGTAACAGAATAGCTGATCATTTTTCTTTAGATAAAAATTTGATTAATCATGTATATACAATAGACCTTAAGCAGAAAGCATTGAGGCCTTTTAAAACAGGTTTTGATCTAAGAAAGGCTATTAACATTTTAAATTATAAGCCTACTAAATTTGAGGATTCCTTAGATTTTATTTTTTAAATTTTTATAACTTGTGCCCCGTATGAGATTTATTTTACTAATAATATATTTTTTTATTTCGATTGGAATGTCCGCCCAGTCGGTGATATCATCGTCAGGTAACAGCACATCTAATGGAGGATATACTCTTAGCTGGACAATAGGTGAGGGTATTATTTCAACTATAGGAAATAATGATATTGAACTAACTCAAGGTTTCCATCAACCATTAGTAATTGACGTAATAGCTGTTGGAATTGAAGATGACCTCATTTTGGATATAATAGCATACCCTAATCCTACTTATGATAAGGTTATGTTTGAAGGAGGTGATCCTGTTGGGATATATCACATAAGAGTTGTTGATAAATTAGGTCGAGTGTTAGAACAGAAAAGTATGCCATTTCAGGAATTTATTTTAGAGATGGGAAAATATAATAATGGGACTTACCTTATCGAAGTAGTAGAGGATAAGACAGGGAAGAGAAAAATATTTAATATAGTCAAGAGTCAGAAGTAGACTTATATTATTAACCATACCTATATTTAATTCGTTAATTTTACTTTAAAATATTTATTTAATGCAAACAAAATCTAAAGAGAAGATTAATATTGTTACTTTGGGCTGTGCAAAGAATATAGTTGATTCTGAAGTTCTACTCACACAGTT
>JAYNOQ010000017.1:0-3161 GCA_038113315.1 Flammeovirgaceae bacterium
TCTTTAAAAAATGAAAAAGACTTATTTTCATAGTTAAATTGATCATCGAACTTATTTAAATAAGTTGCATTAACTCTAACTGTTAGTCTAGTTAAGCCTGTAAAATATTGAGAATTTCTTCCACCTTCTGCAGTTGGGGCTACTGGAGATAAAGAAAAATCTTCAATTGTCCCTTCAATTTCTAAATCTCCATTTTCGTCAACAATTGTAAGGCTTGTATTCCTTTCAAAGTAATCTTTAATTTTTTCATTGAATAGAACACTCATATTTGATGGGCCTAAAGGTGAATTATTAAAAAAATTCTGAAAAGAAATTGTTTTGACTTCTGGTGATATAGACGCTCCGGTAAAAGAATAAACCCCACATCCGTAAATAGTAAATAATATAAATAAGTGTTTAATGATCTTTATCAAGGTTGTAATGTTTAATTTTTCTATAAAGTGTTCTCTCAGATATACCTAAATCTTTTGCAGCGTATTTTCTTTTATTTTTATTTTTAATTAATGCTTTAATAATTAATTCTCTTTCTTTAGATTCTATTCTAAGTGATTCATTTTCATTAACAAGTTCAGTTACTTCTTGAAATTGATTTTCACCTAAATTTGATCCTTTTTCAATTATCAAGTTTTCATTTGAACTATTATTGTCTTCTTGGAGATAATTATTAGGCTCACTTGAAATGGAATTACTATTATTTATAATAGAATCAATAATCTTTTTCATTTCATTCATATCACTTTTAAGATCAAAAAGTATTTTATACAATATATCTCTTTCATTATAATTTTCTTCAGATTCTACTTCTCCAAGATTACTTAAAGCTGGTAAATTTGATGTTTTTGGTAAGTATTTATCTAATATTTCTGGAGTTATGTTTCTGTCAATTTCAAGAATTGAAATTTGTTCAGTAAGGTTTTTTAATTCTCTTATATTGCCAGGGAACCGGTATTTGTTTAATAAATTTTTTGATTCATCATTTAATCTAATCGGATCTATATTATTCTTATCAGAAAAATCAGAAGCAAATTTTCTGAATAAAAGCGATATATCATTACCTCTGTCTCTTAGGGGTGGTACAATAATTGGTACGGTATTTAGACGATAATATAAATCTTCTCTAAATTTCCTTTTTTCTACAGCTTCTTTCAGTTTTACATTAGTTGCAGCAATTATTCTCACATCAGTTTTTTGAACTTTGGAAGATCCAACTTTAATAAATTCTCCATTTTCTAAAATCCTTAAGAGTCTTGATTGAGTTGGTAAAGGCATTTCTCCAATCTCATCGAGAAATATTGTTCCACCATCAGTAACTTCAAAATATCCTTTTCTAGATTCGTTAGCCCCCGTAAATGAACCTTTTTCATGTCCAAAAAGCTCAGAATCTATGGTTCCTTCAGGTATTGCTCCACAATTTACTGCAATAAATTCACCATGTTTTCTTTTACTCATTGAGTGAATAATTTTAGAAAAAGATTCTTTACCACTACCGCTTTCACCATTAATTAAGACTGTCATATCAGTTGGTGCAACCTGAATAGCAACCTGAATAGCATGATTTAATGGGTCAGAATTACCAACAATCCCATATTTTTGTTTTACTGATTTAATTTTATCTAGCATAGTTCTCCAAATAATGTAGCTGAATTACAATCTTTAATCTTAACGTCAACATAGCTTCCAATAATATCATCTTTTTTAGGGAAAATTACCATTTTGTTTTCAGATGTTCTTCCCTTTAAGAAATCATTGGATTTTTTTGAATTCCCTTCAACAAGTACTTTATAATCTTTATCAATCGTTAATCTATTTCTTTCAAGTGAATGGATATTTTGTTTTTTGATGATTTCTTCAAGTCTTCTTTTCTTAATTTTAAGAGGTATGTCATCTTCATATTTTCTTTGTGCTAATGTTCCTGGCCTCTCAGAATAATAAAACATATACGAATAATCATATATTACATTATCCATGAGTGATAAGGTATCATTGTGTTCATTTTCTGTTTCTGAACAGAATCCTGTTATAAAGTCTGATGATATACCACATTCTGACCCTATAATTGTTTTTATATCATTTACTTTATCTAGATACCAGTCTCTATCATATGTTCTATTCATTTTTTTAAGAATTCTAGAGTTACCACTTTGGGCTGGTAAATGAATGTAATTACATACGTTTTCATAATTTTTTATGACTTTAAGAACGTCTATTGTTATGTCTTTTGGGTGAGATGTAGAAAATCTAACTCTAAGGTCTGGGCTGATTTTGGCTACCATTTCTAATAAGTCTGAAAAATGGATTATTTCATTGATGTCATTACTTTTTTCAAGTTTCTTTTTATTATTAGTTTCTTTTGACCATTTATATGAGTCTACGTTTTGACCTAATAAGGTTATCTCTTTATACCCTTTTTTATTTAAATCTTTTGCTTCATTAACTATGCTAAATGGGTTTCTACTTCTTTCTCTTCCTCTAGTAAATGGCACCACGCAAAATGAACACATATTATCACATCCTCTCATGATAGAAATAAATGCCGTTATACCGTTTGTATTAATTCGAACAGGTTCTATATTTTCATATGTTTCTTCAAGAGATAAAATTGTATTAACTGATTTTTCTTCCTTATTTATTACATTATTAACTAGATTAGGAAGATCTCTGTAGGAATCAGGACCTGCTACTATATCTACTATTCTTTCTTCATTTAAAAGCTTTTCTTTTAATCTTTCTGCCATACACCCAAGAACTCCAATAATTAGAGATGGCTTTCTTTTTTTTATGTTATTGAAATTTTTAAGTCTTTTTCTGATTGTTTCTTCTGCTTTTTCTCTAATTGAACATGTATTAAGAAGAATTAGATCAGATTCTTCATAATTATTAGTTAGGGAATATCCCTCTTTTTTTAAAATTGAAGCAACAATTTCACTATCAGAGAAGTTCATTGCGCACCCGTAGCTCTGAATAAAAAGTTTTCCCATTTATAAATTTTAGACAAATTTACACTAAGACTGACAAAATGTCAATAATGTTTTTTTATAAAATAATAATTAAATTAACTTTCAATTAAACAACTCTATTATGAAAATACTATTCTCGATTATTCTCTTTATGTTTTTTGGTTTTTCAGCAGATAGTCAGAAAAAATCAAATTCAAAAAAAAT
>JAYNOQ010000017.1:3261-19979 GCA_038113315.1 Flammeovirgaceae bacterium
ATTATATATGTTGGAGAAGGTGAGCAAACTCTAAGAGGTAACGTATCATCAGGAAAAGGAATGTGGAAAAGTTTAGATGCTGGAGAAACATGGAAATTTATTGGATTGCCAAATTCAGAACATATCTCAAGAATTAGAATTCATCCTGAAAATCCAAATATTGTTTATGTAGGTGTTATTGGTAATTTATGGAAACCTAATGAAGAGAGAGGATTATATAAAAGTATTGATGGTGGAGAAAATTGGTCTAAAATATTATATGTATCAGATAAGGCTGGTGTTGGAGATATTATTTTAGATCCAAATAATTCAAGGATAATTTATGCTGCCACATGGCAAATGAAAAGAAATGGTTACAGAATGGATAGTGGTGGTCCTGATAGCAAGGTTTTCAGGAGTTATGATGAAGGAAAAACCTGGGAAGATATATCTCAATACAATGGACTTCCATCATTTCCTTGGGGTATTGTTGGAATTGCTATATCTCCAGTAAATTCTAAACGAATTTGGATGATGATAGAAGCTTCTGATGGGGGGTTATATAGATCTGATGATGGTGGAAATAATTGGAAAAAGGTGAATTCTAATAGAGCTTTGAGGCAAAGAGCATGGTATTACACTAGAGTTTATGCGGATACTCAAAATGAGGATAAAGTATATGTTCTTAACGTAAGTTATGGTGTTTCAACAGATGGAGGAAATACATTTACTTTAAAAAATGCTCCTCATGGTGACCATCATGATTTATGGATTGATCCACATAATAACATGAGGATGGTAATTGCTGATGATGGTGGAGCTCAAGTTTCGAATGATGGTGGTGAAAATTGGACAACATATTTTAATCAACCAACTGCTCAATTTTATAGGGTAACTACAGACAATTCTTTTCCTTACAGAATATATGGAGCTCAACAAGACAATAGCACTATAAGAATCAATCACAGATCGTCATCTTCATCAATAACTGAGAGAGATTGGGAACCAACAGCAGGAGGTGAAAGTGCACATCTTGCACCAGATCCAAAAAACAATGAAATTGTTTTTGGAGGTACTTATAAAGGTTATATGATGATGAGAGATCATTCAAATGGACAAAATCGATCCGTTAATGTATGGCCAGATAATCCTGCTGGTTCTGGAGCTGAGGTTATGAAATATAGGTTTAATTGGAATTTTCCAATAATGTTTAGTCCTAATGATCCTAATAAATTATATGCAGGATCTAACTATCTTCATATGTCAACTAATGGAGGACAGTCTTGGGAAACAATATCTGGAGATTTAACTAGAAATTTACCTGAAACAATTAAATCTTCCGGAGGTCCCATTACTCAAGATAATACAGGGGCTGAGTTTTATGCTAATATATTTGCTTTAGCTGAATCTGAATTAGAAGAAAATGTTATTTGGACAGGAAGTGATGATGGATTAATTCATGTTACTAGAGATGGAGGTGAAACTTGGGAAAATGTAACCCCTCCTTCTAGTATGTCACCAAAATTAAATATGATTAATAGTATTGATCCAAGTCCTTTTGTTAAGGGAAAAGTATATGTGGCTGCTACTTCTTATAAGTTTGGAGATTATACTCCTTATTTATATAAAACAGAAGATTATGGCAAGACCTGGGAACTCATTACAGATGGTATACCTAATAATTATTATACAAGAGCATTAAGAAGCGATAAAAAAAGACCTGGTTTATTATATGCTGGTACAGAGTGGGGTATGTTTATTAGCTTTGATGATGGTATTTCATGGAAGCAGTTTCAGTTAAATTTACCAATTACCTCAATACGTGATCTTCATGTTAAAGATAATGATCTAGTTGTAGCTACACATGGTAGAAGTTTTTGGATGATTGATGATCTAACACCTCTACATCAACTTGATAATGATGTTTCTCAATCAAATTCAACTTTGTTTAAACCAGATGTTTCATATAGACTAGCTCAGTCAGGAGGATGGAGAAAGCCTAATACTCTATTAGTAGGTGAAAATCATCCTAATGGTGTTATAATTAATTATTATATAAAAAATTACAACTCTGAAAATGACTTTGTGAAAATAGATATCTTAAATAAAGATGGGTCCATAATTAGAACATTTACTAATGATGTTGGAAAAAAGGAAATTTCAGTAAAAGAAAATCCAGTTTTGAGTAATACAAACGATATAGATTATGCGTTATCGTCTGCAAACATTAAATCAATTGCTCCTAAATCAGGAGGAAATAGGTTGATATGGGATATGAGGTATCCTGGTTTCGTTTCTTTTGATGGTATGGTGTTTTATTCTTCTCCTAATACAGGACCAAAAGTTACTCCTGGAAAGTATAATATTAGGTTAACTTATAATAATGAAGAACATATTCAAGAGTTTGAAATTGTTAAAGATCCTAGAGTTTCTAATTCAGATGAAGATTATAAAAAACAGTTAGATTTCTTATTGAAAGTTAGAGATGAGGTATCTAGAGCTAATAAGGTAATTATTGATATCAGAAAAATTAAAAGTGATCTAGATTTTCTCATGGAAAAAGTAAGTGATAAAGTTCAAATCGTAGATCTTATCAATAAATATAAATCTGATCTTGATATTATTGAAAATAATATTCATATGACTAAAAATCAAAGTAGGCAAGATCCATTAAACTATGGAATAAGAATTAATAACAGAATTGCATTTTTATTAGCCGATTCTCAGAGAGGTGACTATCCACCAACAGAACAAGCTCAAGAGTTTTTTGAGTCTATAAAGGGAGAATTAAATGAAGAGATTTCAAAATTTAATCGAGTATTAAATACTTACACAATGCAATTAAATAATATGATTCAAGATAATGATATTAAATTCATATCATATTAAGTGTATTTGAATTAAGTGTATTTGAGAATTTCATTCCAATCACTTTTATATTTTTTCATTGTTTTATTAAGATAATTGTTATCTATTAACGGTTTTTTTACTATCATATTTTTGGGTAAAAAATATGCAAAGTACATAACAAAGTGAAAAAGCAACCACCATGGTCTATAAAAAAGCCAATGTTTTAGCTTATTATTAGCATAATACTTAGGTGGATTTGGTTTAAAAATTCTACAAAACCCTTTAAGGAATATTAGTTGTTTTTCAGAATATGATTTGTGAACAACATTTAATGAGATACTAGATTTATTATAATTTGAGTTTGTGTATTCAGAAATTTTAGTAAGATAAGTATGAGGATTTATTTTTAGCTCATCAAAATTTAGAACTAATGGATCATATTTTGAGTATTTTTTAATAATATTGATTTTATCAATATAAATCATGTCTTCATTTTTCCAATATCCTGAATTGGCATTATTGTAAAAATCTTCAAATTTAAAATGATATCCATTTTTAGAAAATCTTTTAAATTGAGATGATATCCATTTTTTATGTTCTCTAAAAACAATAATTATTTTAGTTTCAGGAAAGTGATTTAGTATTTTCTTTACCTCATCTTCTAGCTGTCTATCAAATTCTCTAGATATCAAATAAGAATCATAATTTGTATTATTTATAATATCAATACATCTTCTGTATTTATGGGTGCTTATATATTTTATGTTCTGAAGTTTTGGAAAAAAATTCTTTTGAAGAAATGTTGAGCCTGTTTTTGCTAAACCTACATGAAAGTAAATATTTTTATTATTCATACTAAATATTTTAGTAATTAGAAAAAATTATATATTTTTACTAATATTAATAGTAAATATGGTTAATGTAAACGAAAATATAAGGTTTCTTCGTAAGAAAAAAGGTTGGACACAAGAAAAGTTTTCTCAAAAAATTGGTATAAAAAGATCACTAGTAGGTGCATATGAAGAAGGTAGATCTGACCCTAGGCTTAATAATCTTCTTAAAATGTGTGATGTTTTTTCAATTTCTCTTGATAATATCTTAAAAAAAGATGTAAGTCAATTACCTGAAGATCAATACCTTAAATCAGAAGATCAAAACGTAAAAGTTCTTTCAATTACAGTTGATAAATTTGGTGAGGAAAATATTGAGCTAATTAATCAAAAAGCATCAGCGGGTTATCTAAATTCGTATTCTGATTTCGAATTTATTGAGAGCTTACCAAAATTTCAATTACCTTTTCTGAACTTTAGTGGAACACATAGAGCTTTTGAAATAAAAGGTGATTCAATGTTGCCATTAACATCTGGAAGTATTGTTATTGGAAAATTTATTGAAGATATATCCTACGTTAAAGATGGTAAAACTTATATATTACTTACAAAAGAAGATGGTATTGTTTATAAAAGAGTTGAGGTTCAAGACAATTCTTTTAAACTAATTTCTGATAATAAAGAATATGATCCATATCTTCTTTCAAATGATGATATTCTTGAAATTTGGGAAGGGATTGCTTTTTTCAGTCTCGATTTTCCAAATCCTAATACTGAATTTTCTTCTATAAAAAATCATATCAATAACTTATATTCTAATTTGGATGATATTAAGAAAAAGTTGTGATGTTTTTTTTATAATTTTGACAAATGTCAAAAATCACAATATTATCCGAAATTAAACGTGATAAGCCCTTTCTAGAAAAAGTACCTAAAATTAATTCAAAAGAGTTTGATAAGGTTATAAAGTCTAGAAGAAGCATAAGGGTATTCACAAATGACCCAATACCAAAAGAAGTAATTGAAAAATCATTGGATAATTCATTAAAAGCTCCAACATCATCAAATCTTCAAACATGGGAGATTTACTGGATTAAATCAAAAGATATAAAAAATAAAGTTGTTGAGGCTTGTTTGTCTCAACCAGCAGCAAAAACAGCTAGAGAACTTTTTGTATTTGTTTCAAGACCTGATTACTGGAAAAGAAATAATCAGATGATGTTAGATTATTTAAATAATAAAGAAAATCCACCTGTATCAGTTTTAAAATATTATAATAAAATTACAAAATTAGCTTATAGTCAAGGTTTCATGAATATTTTTGGTTTTTTAAAAAAAATATATGTCTCTATTGTTGGTATTTATAGAGTAATTCCTCGTGAACCTACTTCATTTAATGACATGAAAGTTTGGTCTCAAAAAACTACTGCTTTGGCATGTCAAAATTTTATGTTATCAATGAGAGCATATGGTTTTGATACATGTCCTATGGAAGGGTTTGACTCATCAAGACTTAAAAAAATACTTAAATTACCAAAGAAAGCTCAAATTTGTATGACTATAGGTGCTGGAAAAAGAGATCCAAGTGGTGTTTATGGTAAACAATTTAGGTTTGATAATGATATATTTATAAAAGAAATATAAAATGTCTAAGATCAAAATAACTTTTCCTGATTCATCCACTAAAGAATATAATTCTGGAATATCCTGTTTAGATATTGTAAAAGGTATTAGTAACAGTTTAGCAAAAAAGGTATTAGTAGTTTCTTATAATGATAACCTGATCGATATATCTACTCAATTATTTGAAGATGGAAGTATAAAATTTTTAACCTGGGATGATGACGAAGGAAAATCAACATTTTGGCATTCTTCTGCTCATATTTTAGCTGAAGCTGTAGAGTCAATATATCCTGGAGTTAAATTTGGAATAGGTCCCCCTATATCTAATGGTTTTTATTATGATATTGATTTTGTAGATTATGATATATCAAAAATAAATCTAGATAAAATAGAAAATAAATTCAATCAACTTGTTTCATCTAATTTGATCTTTGAGAGATCAGATGTTAGTAAAAAAGAGGCAATAAAATTTTTTAATGAAAAAAAAGATCCTTATAAACTAGAATTAATTAAAGACCTAGAAGATGGTAATATATCTTTTTATAAACAGGGAAATTTTACTGATTTATGTAAAGGTCCCCATATTCCATCTACTAAAGTTATAAAGTCATTTAAAATTTTAAATATTGCTGGAGCTTATTGGAGAGGGGATGAAAATAATAAACAGCTGACCAGATTATATGCTGTTTCATTTCCAAATCAAAATCTTTTAGATGAACATTTACATAAACTAGAAGAAGCAAAGAAAAGAGATCATAGAAAATTAGGTAAAGAATTAGAATTATTTTTCTTCAGTGAAAATGTTGGAGCTGGTTTACCAATTTGGTTACCTAATGGACATATAGTTAGAGAAAATCTTATTGAATTTATGAGGAAAGAGCAAATAAAACAGGGCTATAAACACGTAACTTCTCCTCATATTGGTTCAAAAAATTTATATGTGACCTCAGGCCACTATGATAAATATGGTGAATCTTCATTTCAGCCAATACAAGTGCCTTCTGATAATGAAGAGTATTTATTAAAGCCTATGAATTGTCCTCATCATTGTGAGATATTTAAATTTAAACCACATTCATATAAAGAATTACCTGTAAGAATAGCTGAATTTGGTACGGTATATAGATATGAACAAAGTGGAGAACTTCATGGAATGACTAGAGTCAGAGGTTTTACTCAAGATGATGCTCATATTTTTTGTTCAATTAATCAAGTTGGTGATGAAGTTTTAGGTGTTATAGATTTAATTTTAAAGGTATTTAAATCATTATCATTTAAAGATTATAAAGTACAAATATCATTAAGAGATGAAAATGATTCTTCAAAATACATAGGAGAATCTTCATTGTGGGATAGAGCAGAAAACGATTTGATAGAAGCAGTTAAAAGAAAAAAAATTAAAGCTGAAATAGTACATGGAGAAGCAGCGTTTTATGGACCAAAAATTGACTTTATGGTCAAAGACTCTCTTGATAGAGAGTGGCAATTAGGTACTATTCAAGTGGATTATCAACTACCAAAAAGATTCAACTTAGAGTATGTAGATAAAGATAACACTAAAAAAACACCAGTTATCATTCATAGAGCTCCATTTGGTTCCATGGAAAGGTTTATAGCTATAATTACAGAACATTGTGAAGGAAATTTTCCTTTGTGGTTAGCTCCAAATCAAGTCATAATTTTACCTATTAATGAAAATGTAAATGACTATGCTTCCGAGATAAAGAATAAATTAGAAAGTTTAGATTTTAGAACCGAAATAGATACAAGATTTGAAAAAATTTCTAAGAAAATAAGAGATGCTGAGGTTAAAAAGATACCATATATGTTGGTAATTGGTGATAATGAAATGAAATCATCAACATTATCTGTAAGAAAAAAGCATGATGGCGATATTGGTAAGATGTCATTAGAGGGGTTAATTAAGATCTTAAATGAAGAATTAAACTCAAATTGAAATTAATTTAAAAATGCTTTTATTTATTTAAATATTTGAGATATTTGCAAAAAATTTTTAAAAAAAGGAGGGTAAAATTAATAGAATAAGAAAAAGAAGAAACTGGAAGAAACCAGAAGAACAACATAGGATTAATAATAGAATTACTTCTAATATGGTAAGAGTTGTTGGAGAAAATGTTGAGAGTAATATTTACCCACTTTATAAGGCTCAAGAAATGGCACAAAAACAAGGTTTAGATTTAGTTGAGATTTCACCAAACTCTGATCCACCAGTTTGTAAAATTATTGATTATTCTAAGTTTAAATACATCCAAAAAAAGAAACAAAAATCTATCAGATCTAATGCACAAAAAACTGTTTTAAAAGAAATTAGATTCGGTCCCAATACTGATGAACATGATTTTAATTTTAAATTAAAACATGCAATTAAGTTTTTAGAAAGTGGTGCTAAGGTAAAAGCTTATGTTCATTTCTATGGAAGAACAATTGTTTTTAAAGAAAGGGGAGAGATATTGTTACTAAAATTAGCTCAATCATTAGAAGATTATGCTAATGTTGAAGAATTACCTAAATTAGAGGGAAAAAGAATGTTTTTAATGTTATCACCTAAAAAATAAATTATGCCAAAAGTAAAAACAAAGTCAGGAGCTAAAAAAAGATTTAAGTTAACTGGTACAGGAAAGATTAAAAGAAAAAACGCTTTTAAAAATCATATTTTAACAAAAAAGGAAACTAAACAAAAAAGAAACCTAACAAAGACTTCTATAGTGAATAAGTCTGATGAAAAGAATATTAAAAGAATGATTTAAATTTGTAATTATGCCAAGATCAAGAAATAATGTTGCTTCAAAAGCAAGAAAGAAAAAAATTTTAAAACAAGCTAAAGGTTACTTTGGCAGAAGAAAAAATGTATGGACTGTAGCTAAAAATGCTGTAGAAAAAGCTCTTCAGTATTCATATATACATAGGAAAACGAAAAAAAGAGAAATTAGAAGCCTTTGGATTCAAAGAATTAATGCTGCCGTTAGAATTTCTGGATTATCTTATTCTGATTTTATGGATAAGCTAAAAAAGTCGAAAATTGAACTAAATAGAAAGGTTCTTGCAGATATTGCAATGAATGATCCAGAATCATTTAAGCAAATTGTAAAGTCTGTATCCTAACAAAAGATTAAACGATGTTTAATAGCTCTTTATTAAACAAATTTAATTCTTTAAAAACCCCCTTTTATTATTATGATTTAGATATTTTAAAAAATAATATATCTGAATTAATCTCCTCTTTAGAAAAAAATAATAAAGTTCATTTTGCTTTAAAATCAAACTCAAACAAAAAATTATTAGAAGTAATAAAATTATCAGGATTAGGAATTGATGCAGTTAGCTCAAATGAAATAAAAAGAGCAATAGAGGTTGGTTTTTCACCTAGGGATATTGTATTTGCAGGTGTTGGTAAATCTGATGAAGAAATACATTATGCATTACAAAATGAAATATCATATTTAAACTGTGAATCTTTCGAAGAAATTGAAGTAATTAATGAAATTTCAAAAAAAATAAATAAGAAAGCAGAAATATCAATTCGAATTAACCCTAGTATAAAAACAGGCACTCATAGGAATATTGAAACTGGGAACAAAAACAATAAATTTGGAATTGATTTAAATGATATTGGTGAAATACTTAAAAGAGTTAAGATTTTAAATAATATTTCAGTTATTGGATTCCATTTTCATTTAGGTTCTCAAATAGAGTCAGATATTCCATTTCTTAAGTTATGTGACGTCGCTAACGAGATGAACGATTTATTTTATGATAATAGCTTAAATGTTAAGTATGTTAATGTTGGAGGTGGTTTATCAATAGATTATAAAGACCCAATAAATAATCAGGTTTCTAACTTTAAAAGCTTTTTTAAAATATTTAATAAAAATCTGAGATTAAAGGAAAAACAAAATATTCATTTTGAACTAGGTAGATCAATAATTGGTCAATGTGGATTTTTAGTGTCAAAGGTTCTATTTAATAAGAAATCATTTGGAAGAAATTATTTGATTGTTGACGCTGGAATGAATGATTTGATGAGGCCAGCTTTGTACAATAGTTATCATAAAATATTTAATATTTCAACTAAAAATCAGGATTTTGATAAATATGATGTAGTTGGTCCAGTCTGTGAGTCATCTGATGTATTTGCTACCAATTATAATTTACCAATTTCATTAAGAAATGATATTATTGTGATTTGCTCCGCTGGTGCTTATGGTGAATCCATGTCTTCTAACTATAACTTAAGAAATTCTATTAAATCTTATTTTTCAAATTCAATTTGATATATTTGGATAGTATGGATTTTAAAAAAATATATTTTAAAGTATTTCTAACTTTAATTGCATATATACTTCTCCTGGTTTTATATACCATAATTTAATAATATGTCAAATATTGACTTTATAGTATTTTCATCTATTTTAATAACTATAGCTGTATATGGTGCTATAAAAAATAGACAAAATAAGAATTTAAAATCTTATATTCTTGGTGATAAATCAGTTAAATGGTCAACTATTGGTCTATCAGTTATGGCAACTCAAGCTAGTGCAATTACTTTTTTATCAACTCCAGGTCAGGGATATAAAGAGGGAATGAGTTTTATCCAAATATATCTTGGATTACCATTAGCATTAATCGTAGTTTCTGCTGTTTTTGTTCCAATTTACTATAAATCAAAAGTATTTACTGCATATCAATATTTAGAAGAAAGATTTGATGTAAAAGTAAGAGCACTAACATCATTCTTTTTCTTATTACAAAGAGGGCTTCAGTGTGGGATTACAATATATGCACCGTCAATTATATTGACAACTATTTTAGGGTGGGATATGACACCTACTGTAATTTTTGTTGGTCTTTTGGTGATATTTTATACAGTTATCGGAGGAAGTAAGGCTGTAAGTTATACTCATAAATATCAAATGATTCTAATTCTATCGGGTTTAGTTATTGTGTTTTTTTATTTACTTAGTTATATAAATGAATACTTATCTATAAATGAATCTTTCAATTTGATTAAAGTATTTGATAAAAATAATGCAATTAGTTTTTCAACTGATATTGAAGAAAAATACACTTTATGGACAGGTTTATTAGGTGGGTTTTTTCTATCTCTTTCATATTTTGGAACTGATCAATCACAGGTATCAAGGTATATTAATGCTAAAAATATTGAGGAAAGTAGAATTGGTTTGATATTTAATGCTATTCTTAAAATTCCATTACAATTTTTTATTTTACTAATTGGAACATTATTATTTGTTTTTTATAGTCTATATCAACCGCCAATCAATTTTAATGATAATTTAGTTTCGTATCAAAAAGAAAATAATATTGAGCTTTATGATAATACAAAAAAAGAGGCTAATAATTTATTCGAAGAAAAAAAGAATTTAATTGTTAATAGCTTAAATGATAAAAAATCTGATATTATAGCTAAAAATAAACAAATAGAACAATTAAGAAAAGAGTTAGAAAATGATGCAATTCAAAATGGATTTGATTACGAAAAGGCTGAATCTGATTTTATTTTTCTGCATTTTATTTTAAACTATTTGCCAGTAGGGTTAATAGGTTTAATAATTGCTTTAATTTTATCTGCTGCTATGAGCTCAACATCAGCAGAAATAAGTGCATTATCTGCAATTTCAACGATTGATATCTACAAAAGATTTATCAGTAAAGAAGATAACCCAAAAAAAGATGTATTGATCTCAAAATTTTTCAATTTAGGGTGGGGAATAATTGCTATTCTGTTTTCATTATTTTTTGCTCAAGAAGAAAACCTAATAGAGTCAATTAATATTATAGCTTCTTTGTTATATGGAAATGTTTTAGGAATATTTCTTGTTGCTTTTTTTATTAAAAATGTTCAATCAAATAATATTTTTTATGCAGCTATAATATCTCAATTTTTAGTTTTTGTTCTTTTTAACTTTTATGAAGACAATATAAGCTATCTATGGTTCAATTTTATTGGTACTTTTTTAACATCATCTATTTCTGTAATATTAAGTTTTATTAATAAAAGACAATGAATTTAGCAATAATAGCGCCCAAAACAGACATAAATTCATGGATGAAGCAGTTTAATAGTATTTCTAAAGATATTAATATTTTTATCTGGCCTGATATACCAAATTATGATATAATTGATTGTGTATGTTTATGGAAGCATCCTAAAGGATCATTAGCTAAATTTAATAACCTAAAACTTATATATTCTATGGGAGCTGGAGTAGATCATATAGTTTATGACGATTCACTGCCTAAAAATATACCTATATGTAGAATTTCAGATGAAAAATTAGCCTTTTCTATGACTAACTACATAATAACTGCTGTAATGTTTTATCATAGAAGATTACTAAAATATAATGAGGATAAGAAAAATAAAGTTTGGGATAATGATACCCATCCAGAAATACCGGTAAAAATTGGTATTTTAGGTTATGGGTCTCTTGGCTCAGATGCAGGTGACAAATTAAAATATTTAGGTTTTGATGTTATTGGTTATTCACTTAACAAAAAACAAATAGATACTAATAAAATTTATTATGGAGATCAAATTGATGAGTTTTTAAATAAAATAAATATTTTAATTTGTACAGTGCCATATACTTCAAAAACAAATAATTTGTTAAGTTCTGATTTGTTTAAAAAACTAAATGATGATACATATTTGATTAATGTTTCAAGAGGAAAAGTTCAAAATGAATCTGATATTATTAAATATTTAGAAAATGGTAAGCTTTCTGGTGCATTTTTAGATGTTTTTGAAGAAGAACCATTACCTATATCAAGTAAGTTGTGGAATCATGAAAAAGTACAAATAACACCTCATAATGCAAGTATTACCAATCAAGAAGCAGCAGTTCCTCAAATTATTGAAAATTATAATAGAGTTATTTCTGGTAAAAAATTATTAAATCAAGTTGACATTGATAATGAGTACTAGATTATTTTTTTCATTATTTTTAATTTTATCATATTCAGATATAATTTCCCAATCATTTGAAAATATTTCTTTGATAAATAACAATATTGTATCCTATTCATTAAATGAAGCTAATGCATACTTAAGTGCAGATGGAAATGCCTTGTATTTTAACAGTTCCAACAATTCAAATAATAAAGGTGGTTTAGATGATATGAATGATGTATGGTACAGAATTAAAGATGATAATGTTTGGGGATCCCCAATAAACTTGAGTGTTGTAAATACAAGTGATAATGAGGTTATAATAGGATTATATGATGGATCATTAATTATTTTAAGTAATAACTTAATTAGTTATTATGATGTGAATGATAATTTTAAGTTAATTAAAAATGAAGCTTTAGATGGATTCTCTCCCAACTATAATTTACTATCAGGTTCGATAAATAAATCTTTAGATATGATTTTTCTTTCTTTTGAAGGATATGGCACATATGGTGTTGAAGATATTTATATTTCTAAAAAAAATAATGGTGAATGGGGTAGGCTAACTAATATTGGATCTATTGTTAATAGTCAATATCAGGATCTATCTCCATTTCTATTAGATGGTGATACGCTTACTTTTATTTCAAATAGAAATGAGGTAGGGTATGAACTTTTTTATACAGTATTTTATAATAATACATGGACTGATCCTATTAAAATGAATACTCTAAATACATCTAAATCTGAGGTTTCATTAACTTATGATTATAATTCAACTAAATTTTTATTATCCGCAACCTCAGATAATAAGACAAACTCTGATATATTTTTCTATGGAAATAATAAATCTAAAATTAATCTTACATTTAATTTAAATGCTAATGCAACAAATGGAATTCTATATCTAAAAGAAGATTCAATATTATTTAATTCAAATGTATTTAGTATACCAATAGATAACACTAAATATTATAAATTTAAATTCGTAGTAGATAATTTCTTCGTTAAAGACACAATCATTAATGTAAATAATTCAAAAGAGATTTCTATTATTTTAGATCCAATAGAACCTGGAGCTAGAGTAGTTTTAAAAAATTTAATATTTAAACAATCATCATCTGATTTGGTTGATGAATCTGTTTCATATTTGAAGAATTTAATACATCTATTTAAAGTAAATTCAGATATTAAAATTACTATTGAGGGTCATACTGATAATAGGGGAGACTTTAAGTCAAATATTAAATTATCTAAAGAAAGATCAGAGACTATAAGAAATTATTTGGTTTTAAATGGAATTAAGAAAAACCAGATAAAAGTTAAGGGGTTAGGTCCAACAAAACCTAGGTTTAGTAATGAATCAGAAACTTCTAGAAAACTTAATAGGAGAGTAGAAATAACTATAAATTAATAACCTATAGCAGTATTATCACCTCTTTTATCTGCTCCGCCATCTAATGAACCGTCTTCGTTGATAAGTATACAATCCATTCTTCCCAATGACGATCTATTTACTATTTTATGACCAATATCAGTTAACTCCTTATTTAACTCATCAGATAAAGTTTTTTCTTCAACCACTAAAACATCAGGTAACCATTGATGATGAAATTTTTTAGAATCTACAGCTTCCTGCATACCCATACCATAATCAATTACATTAAGAATTGTCTGAAAAACAGAAGTGATAATTGTTGATCCACCTGGGGTTCCTAAAACCATATATAAATTATTATCTTTTTCTATAATTGTAGGGGTCATTGATGATAACATTCTCTTATTTGGCTCAATTGCATTTGCCTCTCCACCAACTAATCCAAACATATTAGGGTAACCTGGTTTAACACTAAAGTCATCCATTTCGTTATTTAATAGGAAGCCTGCTCCCTCTACAACAACTTTTGATCCATAAGCACCATTTATAGTAGTTGTTATTGAAACAGCATTACCAAACTTATCAACTATTGAAAAATGGGTAGTTTCGTTAGATTCATTAATTTCAAAAGATCCTTCCTTTATTTCGGATGAAGGAGTTTTAATAGTACTTTTAATTTCATTAAATCTATTAAACAAATAATCTTTATTTAATAATGATTCTTGAGGAACATTATAATAATCAGGATCACCAAGATGTGTCGCTCTATCAGCATAAACCCTACTTTCTATTTCAGTTATAGTGTTTATATATTCCAAAGAGTTATGATTATATTTTTTGGTTTCAAGTTGTTCGGCACCATTTAGTAATTGGACTAATGCTATTCCACCACTTGAAGGAGGTCCCATAGATATTATTTTATGATTTTTAAAATAACCAATTATTGGATCTCTCCATATTGAACTATAATTATCTAAATCAGTTTGTGAGATTATTCCTGTTCCTGAATTCATCTCATTTATTATTAATTGGGCAACTTTTCCTTTATAAAAACCATCTCTTTTTGAAGATTTAATTTCCTCTAATGTTAGAGCTAAATTTTCTTGAACTAAAAGATTACCCTCTTCCCAATCAGTTTCTTTTACAAAGGATAACAAATGATCATTTGCAGATAATAGTGATTCTTTCACATTATTTAATCCTCTAGCTTGTTTTTTAGTAACCATAAATCCATTTCTAGCTACTTTTATTGACGGGTCAATTAGTTCATCCCAATTTATGGTTCCAAATTTTTCATATATTTTAACCATTCCATCTACAGAACCAGGTACACCTGAAGCTAAATGACCAATTTTACTCCTCTTGTCATCAACTATTGATTCTCCATCTATACTATCTATGTACATATCTCTATATGATTTTTCAGGTGCTTTTTCTCTAAAATCTAATGTTCCAACTTCACCATTATCTAATCTATATACAAGAAATCCACCACCACCGATATTTCCTGCATTTGGATAGACAACTGATAATGCAAAGTGAACGGCAATAGCTGCATCAAATGCATTTCCACCTTGTTTAAGTATATCAATGCCAATTTTTGAAGCTATAGGATGTGCTGATGAGACCATGCCATTTTTATATAATGTGCTTCTATTTGTTTCATTACATGAAAAAACTATAAATAATGGTATTAATAAAATATAGAAAATTGAAAATTTGAATTTATATTGCATCCTTATTTTAAGTTAATGTGTGGAATAGTTGCAATTTACAATAATCAAATAAAATTTGATAAAGATATGAGATCAAAGTCTCTTTCAATGTCAAAAAAGGTTCGACATAGAGGTCCCGATTGGTCAGGGATATATACCTCAGATCATGCAATTCTTGCTCATGAACGTCTATCAATAGTAGATGTTAAATCTGGAAAACAGCCCATTGTATCTAATAATGAGGAAATAATACTTGCAGTTAATGGAGAAATTTATAATCATAAATTAATAAGGAAAGATTCTAAATTTAATTATGATTATAAAACTGAATCTGATTGTGAAGTTATTATTCCTTTATATGATAAAATAAAAAACAATTTGTTAAATGAGATAAGTGGAATTTTTGCCTTTTTTTTATATGATAAAAAGAATAATAGTTTTCTTGTAGCAAGAGACCCTATTGGAGTTATACCACTTTATATGGGTGAGGGAAGTGATGGAAACAAATATTTTGCATCTGAGATGAAATGTTTAGTGGGGATGTGTAAAAACATTAAAGAGTTTCCACCGGGTCACTATATGACAGATAAGGATAAAGCTCCAGTTAAGTATTATTATAGAAATTGGATGAACTTTGACAAACTTAAAAAACATAATTCAATAACAGAATTAAGAGATTCTCTTGAACAGTCAGTGAAGAGTCAAATGATGTCAGATGTACCATTTGGAGTCCTTCTATCAGGAGGATTAGATTCTTCTATAATATCATCAATTGTTACTAAGTTTTCAAAAAACAGAATTGAATCCGGAGATAAAAAAGAAGCTTGGTGGCCTAGAATTCATTCATTTGCGGTTGGTTTAAAAAATTCTCCTGATTTAATAGCAGCTAGAAAAGTTGCTGATCATTTAAAAACCGTTCACCATGAAATTCATTTTACAATTCAGGAGGCATTAGATTCTCTTGAAGATGTTATATATTATTTAGAAACCTATGATGTAACAACAGTAAGAGCATCAACACCAATGTATTTAATGGCAAGATATATTAAGTCTATGGGAATAAAAATGGTTTTATCTGGCGAGGGAGCAGATGAGATTTTTGGTGGTTACTTATATTTCCATAAAGCACCATCTTCAAAAGAATTTCATGAAGAAACACTAAGAAAAATTGATAAACTTCATTTGTATGATTGTCTAAGAGCAAACAAATCTTTAGCAGCATGGGGAGTTGAGGGGAGAGTCCCTTTTCTTGACATTGATTTTTTAGATTATTCAATGAATATTGATCCAGAAGAGAAGATGATAAAAGACGGTAGAATAGAAAAAAATATTTTAAGAGAATCTTTTAAGGGATATATACCTGATAATGTTTTGTGGAGACAAAAGGAGCAGTTTTCTGATGGTGT
>JAYNOQ010000017.1:20079-25599 GCA_038113315.1 Flammeovirgaceae bacterium
CCTCCTTTTATATCAATTGATATCATTCCACCACTGCTAGAATATTGCTTTTTATATACTTTATATTCATTTGAATTTTTATCTATAAGGCTTAAATAATGAACTTTTTCTATTTTAGGATGAGTATTTAGCATTTCTGCAATTTTTCTTGCATTTTCAGCACTTTTTTCCATTCTTATTTTTAAGGTTTCTAAACTTCTTGTAATTAACCAACAGGTGAAAGGAGAAGCCATATTACCCATAAATACTCTCATTCCTTTAATTCTGTTAATAATTTCAGATGATCCTGAAGCAGCTCCTGCAACTAAATCACTATGACCTCCAATATATTTAGTTGCTGAATAAAGAACAATATCTGCACCATGATCAATTGGTTGTGAAAAAACTGGACCCATAAAAGTATTGTCTATAGCAACAAAAACTTTATTTTCTTTATTAGAAAAATGATTAGCAAGTTTTTTTGATTTACTAATATCAACAATACTATTGGTTGGGTTAGCAGGGCTTTCAATATATACTAAACTTACATCTATATCGGGGTGTTTATCTTCTTTTTCTTTTATGATATCCTCTAAAGAATCAAAAGAATTGAAGTACATAGATTTTATATTATATTTAGGAAGGACATGTTCAATAAAGTGATCAGTGCCTCCATATAAAGGAGATGAATGTAAGATTAATGTATTTGGCCTTGTTAATTCTAAAATTGTAGTTGTTATAGCTGCCATACCACTTTGAAATAGTGCACAAGCTTCAGCATTATCCCATAATTTTAGTCTGTCCTCAGCAATTTCTAAATTAGGATTATTAATTCTAGAATAAGCCAATGACATAGACTCTCCAATATTTTTTTCTCTAAGACCGTAGGCTATATGAAAATGAGATTTACCTTCTTCAGCATTTTTAAAAACAAATGTACTTGTTTGAAAAATAGGAACTTTTGCAGATCCTTCAGATAAATGTGGGTCATATGATGCACCCATCATTTGACTTTCTGGTTTATTAGTTTTTTTCATTTTTGGTAGTGTCTACTTTAATATTTAACTCGTTTTCAAAAGATTCAATAGTTGATTTTTTAAATTCATCAAGTTGTTTTTTTAGATCTTTCTTGAAATCTTTAATAAACTCATCACTTGAAAGTTTTTTTAAATTTTTATTTATCTCATCAATTTTTTTATCAACTATTTTTAGTTCAAGATCTTTTATTTTTTGTATTTCATCAACATTTTTTTTTAGCTCAGATATTTTGTCATATTCCTCCTTAAGTTTAGATCTGTATTCGTTTTCTAACTGATCTAAATAATTTCTATTTTCTTTTAATAATTTGTCTACGTAGTTTGAAAAGTCACTTTCAAAATTTTTATTTAATCCTTCTATTTCTTTTACTAATTCATTGATTTTATCTTCAAGGAAATCTTCTTTTATATTTACTAAAGCATTTTTTAAATTTTCATCTTTATTTAAAATAGAATTACCAGTTTTATTTTTCTTATCTTGAGAATAACAGACTGAACTAAAATTTACTAGAATTAGGAAAACGAATAGTCTTTTCATTGGTCTTGTAATTTACATTTAATTTTAATCATTTAAATTCTTAAAAAATTTATTTTCTCTAATATGTGGAAATAAATTTAATGCATTTTTATAGTATACTTTTTTTAATACCTCGTCTGGTAAATCTAAACCATAAATCTTCCAATTTCCATGTCTTTTTCTGTAGTAGTCAAAATACTCATCATCTGTTTCAAGAACTCTAAAATAGGTATAGTACTCAGACACTTTATATGAGTCCTTTCCGAATAAAATTCTATCCTGATAATCAATAAAAAATTTTCTTGCTCTTTTTGGTTGTCTTCCTAGTTCTGCTAATACAGCACCTATTTCAGTAATTACATTTGGGTTATTATCAAGATGTTTAGAAAGTCTATCAAGATCATTACCCATCCAACCTAAATGAGCGTTTATGAAAGTAGTATTTGGATTATTTTTAAACATTTCATGTTGCTCTTTTATAACTTCTTCAAATGAAGGATTTTTTTTTGGGTCTCTATATCTCCCGGGTTTTTGTTTTAATTCTAGCCATCTTTCATTGAATTTATCTTTTGGATACCAAAATGCTTGAGGTTCTCCACTATGGATTAGAACAGGAATATTTAGCTCAGCACAAACATCCCATATTGGTCTTAATCTTTTATCATTGATTTTAATTCTTTTTCCAAATTCATCTTTATCATCAAGGCCTAAAGACTTATATATTTTTAATCCTATAACTCCATTAGAAACACCGTCTCTAATTAAATTCTGATTTTTTGACCCAAAATTAGGATCATCTATTTCTTCAAAATCAATATTAATAAAGAGGCCAAATCTATCTGGATAATTTTCATTGATATTATCTAGAGATTTTTCTAAATACATACCCCTAAAACCACTTAGGTTGACCATATATCCCATATTAAGTGAGTCCATTTCTTTAACTAATTTAGATAAGTCTTTCAATGGCATATCAAACTGGTGATTATGAACATCTATAAATGGGTATTTTGATTTTTTTATTATATTTTCCTCAACATTTAAAGTAGATATAGGATCATAATCCTCAATATCCATAAGGTTGTATTTATACTGTATAGTATCTATTGAAAAATAAACTATTATTGACAATAAAATAATTGAGAAGGATACTTTTAATAAAAACTTCAAAGTGATTAATTGATTGGTATTAATAAACCTGTTTTGTCCCATCTTAGTCTTAAAAACAAAATACTATCTTCCTCAGCAAAATCAATTGTTAACTGTTCAATTTCATTAATTAAATCATAAGTATCTACTGATATTTCAGCAATATTTTTAGTTTCATCAGGATTAAAATATGAAAATGAACCTGCTTCAGTATTTAAATATATTTTCCAAGAATCTTTATTAGGTATAGTATGAAGCCAGTATGAGCCTTTTTTAACTGATATATTACCAAATATAAAGTCTTCGTTGACTGTTAAGTCGGTTGAATAATTAGCACCTGTTCTCCAATATTCGTTAAAAGGCACTAAAGCACCATCTTTTTTTTGACCAAAAATTAATCTGTTCTTTTTGTATGGTCTTCCATATTCAATTAAATATTCTTTGGTGTTAATGGAGTAATCTGAACTTCCTCTAGGACTTTTTGGAGGTTGAAGAAAATTGTATATACCATATCCAAGTAATAAGATTGCAACTATTAAAATGATTTTTTTCATAATTATATATTTATAACACGAATATAAGTTAAAATTTAATCTATCTTAATTATTTAATTTTTGAGTTACTAATTTCTTCAAACATTTCTAACAAGTTAAGCTTTTCATCATATTCAGCATGAATTATAAATTTTTTCTTTTGAAGAATAAATTGGTAAATATGATGATCGGTAAGTGGGGTAGGTATTTTTTTTATTTTATCATATTCTATCCATTCTAATTTACCTTCATCTGAAATGGGGGGATTAATATATTCAATTTCATTACAAAAAATGTATGAAATCCAATTATAGTTGGTGGGTGACGACTCTGTCAAAATACCACAAAATTTGGGTTCTTTTACAATTATTCCAGTTTCTTCTAATGTTTCTCTAATCACTCCATCTTTAGGCGATTCATAATATTTTAATTTTCCTCCAACTGGTACATATTTATCTTTGTTGGGTTCATTATATCTTTTTAATAAAAGAAATCTGTTTTTATTTTTAAGTACACAAAGTGTTGCGACTTTCTTGTTTCCTTCCTTATTCATATTTATTATACTTTAAATTACATTAAACATTAAAAAACATTTCACATTAACATTTTCATTTATTAATTTCATACTATAAATCATAATACTTGGGGCTTTTATTTCTCTACGGTTTTTTAACTATTCTACTCTCTTTTTTGTGTTCTATCTTAGAAGCAGTTCTATTGAGCGTAAATCCTACCTTCATTAAAATTAAAATTAAAGATGGTTTAAAATACGCAGAAGATTTACAAAAACTTAAAAATTCAATTGATGAGCCATTGGTTATTATATTAACATTAAACACTATAGCTCATACAGTTGGAGCTATATTGGTTGGTGTTCAGGCAAAAATTACTTATGCTACATTAAATGTCGATAATACATATTCCTTATTTGGCCTACAAGTAACAGAAGAATCTTTAATTGGTTTTGTCTCAGCTATTATGACTATTTTAGTTTTAATACTTTCTGAAATAATTCCAAAAACAATCGGAGCAAGGTATTGGGATAAACTTGCAAGA
This sequence comes from Flammeovirgaceae bacterium, assembly GCA_038113315.1. GTDB lineage: Bacteria > Bacteroidota > Bacteroidia > Cytophagales > MED-G16 > MED-G16. Next base: position 24,351 of record JAYNOQ010000017.1, read on the forward strand.
ATTACAACTGTAACATTAATGTCAATTATTCCTATTTTTAAGATTACTGGAGTATTGTGGTTGTTAAAGTTCTTTAGCAATATAGCTGGCAAATCAGAGAGAAAATCAATTTTTAAAAGAGAAGATATTTCAACATTAGCAGAAATAGCTGAAGAGCAGGGCGTAATTAAAGAAAAAGATTCTGATTTTATAAAAAACATAGTAAAACTTCAAAATGTTAAATTAAGGGAAATAATGACTCCTTCTTCAGTTATTAAATCTGCTGATATGGATTCAACCATTGAAGATTTTTATTCTAAAAACAAAAAGCTTCCCTTTTCTAGAATCCCAATATATTCAAAAAATAAAGAGGAAATTAATTATTACGTTCTGAAGGACACTATACTGGAATACGTTATTCAAAAAAATGGTAAAAAGAAACTAAGCGATATAAAAAGACCGATAATTAAAATTGGTTATGAATCTAAGATTACAGTCCTTTTTGATAAACTACTCAAAAAAAGAGAACATATATCTTTAGTTATTGATGAATTTGGTGCAGTTAGAGGTATCGTGACTTTAGAGGACATAATTGAGACATTACTTGGACTTGAAATTGTTGATGAAACTGATACTGTTGTAGATTTGCAAGTATTAGCTAAGAAAAGAAGAAAGCAATATTTAAAAGATGTTGATTAATTATCTGAATTAAATTGAAATCAAATTTTTTAATTTTAACTATTATATGTATTATATCATGTAATGAAACTGGTGATAATAATCTTAAGCCGATTAGTTCATCTATTAATAAAATAATGCCTCTAGGAGCATCTAGAGTAGAAGGAGAGAGACCTAATTTTGAAAGTTATCGATATGAACTTTGGAAAAAATTAATTGATAATAATTTTAATTTTGATTTTATTGGTACTCAATCAGATAATGCTAAATATCCTTCTTTTAAGGGTTTTAATTTTGACATTGATCATGAGGGTAGAGGTGGCTGGACCTCAGATGATATTTTAGAAGGTCTTGAGGATTGGTTGAAACAAATAGGTTCTCCTGACTTTGTTTTGTTAAGTTCGCCTGGTGGTAATGATGCACTAGAAGGTTTATCTTATTCAGATACAGTTTCAAATATTAATGCAATAATTGATATTATTCAAAATAACAATCCAAATATTACGATTATCATAGAACAATTGGCTCCTGGACATTCTGAAATTATGACTCCTGAACTAACATTTTTTTGGGAGTCAATGCAAAAAGAAGT
>JAYNOQ010000018.1:0-24768 GCA_038113315.1 Flammeovirgaceae bacterium
TAATAGCAACGTTTTCATTAGCTTTTACTAAAACCAATAACATTGAATTTTCAGCTAAAGTTGCGAATGCAGCTGCAGCAATTGTAGTCGGGAAAAAAGGCACCGCAACTGTTACAATTGATGAGATAAATAATTATATTAAATTATAAAATGAATGAAAATATAATAACCGCATTAAAAGAGCACTCGAGATCTTTAGATAAAATTGATAGAGATGGAATTATCCGAGCAACTAAATTAATTCAAAAAGCTTTAAAAGACGGAAATAAAATTTTTTGGTGTGGAAATGGAGGAAGTGCATCACAGGCAAATCATTTATCAGCAGAATTAATTGGTGGAATGTTCAAAGATAAGAAAGCTCCTTTTAAGTCAATATGTCTTAATGTTGATACAGCATTTATTTCAGCTTGGTCCAATGATGACTCTTTTGATAATGTTTTTATAAGACAACTTGAAGCCTTGGCTGATTCGGGTGACATTTTAGTTGCATTATCAACCAGCGGAAATTCCCAGAATATTATCAATGCAACAAAATTTTGTAAACAAAACGACATAAAGATCATATCGTTTACTGGATTTGATGGAGGTTTATTGAAAAATAATTCTGATTTAAACATTAATATTCCAGTTAATTGTACTCAGCGTGTACAAGAAATGCATATTTTTATAGGTCATATAATTTGTGATATTATCGAAAAAGATTTATAATTTTTTCTCAAATTCGATACCGAAATTAGTTTCTAAATCTTTAAATATTGTAATACCAATTAAGTAATTTTTTTTAAGAGATTGTTTTATTTCTAATTTATATTTTAAAAAGTCAGATTTGCTCAATTCTCTGAAACTGCTTAATCTAAAGAAAGTTTTTTGTTTAATTGATCCGTTAAATCCTAGATGAAGATAATCGCTTGCAATTGAATTTCTGCGTTTAATTAATGGATTTCCAATAGTATTATTCTTATAACTCCAACCATGACTATATAAACCATGACTATAATAATTTTCTGCAACATAGGGAGGATCAAGAAATTGATTCTTTGTATTTAAATATTCAAGAAGAAGAGTTGTATTTTTAATGTAGTTCTTGAACTCAATTCCCCATAATCCATCTGTTTTATTTTTAAATCTTAACCCACTAGTATCTTCAAAAATATGTTGGTAGTATGTTTTAAAACTTTTGCTCCCAAAACCTTTTTGAATTGAAAAATCCCAAACTCCTAAGTGGTTACCTAAAGCATTTGCATGAGGAAAGTCACTGGGACCATCAGCAGAAATAAAAACCTTTAAAAAATCTGAAATTGAATTTGGCTGTTTTCCTGCAAATCGATGTTTACTATTTATTTCCCCACCCCAAATTGCCTCATGGACAAATCCAAAACTATATTGGGTATTGTTATTTTTAATATTCATATATATAAATTTTTCGTGTAAAAAAGGAGAGCTTGTATAAACAGTATTTTTATCAAAAATTCCATGTGCTATACCAAAGTCAAATGTAATATTTTGATTTCTTTTGATTTTTTTTTGGCTAACAATTCCAATTTTAGGCATTGCTTGAGCATTATTACTTATTAGCAGTGATCCAGAACTAAGTTCATCATTCAAATACATACTAAAATCTCTATAGTATCTACCAAGTTTAATGAATGAATTTTTAATTGGAATTTTGACGTAAGATTCATTGACTACAACCCGATTAAAATTATTCAAGCTGGAAGAAATATTAAATTTCACTTCAAAGTTAGTTTTTTTTATTTCAAATTTAGTTTTCTGGTATGGTGAATAAAATTCTAAGCCAAAGTTATTATTTTGAATCCACCAAGAATTTTCATCATTATCTAGATAAACAATATTGATTGAACCTGAAAAATCTTGTGCATTTGTTATACTTATGGTAAAAAAACAAGCTAAAATATGAAAAACTATATTAATTTTTTTCAATCGGTAAGACATAGAATTTCCAATCCATTACCTCTATTTGACTATATTTGCTAACAGGAAATGATTGGTAATCTTTTGAAGGTTTAACTCTTTTTTCAACCCCATTTACAAGAAGGTCAATAGGCATAATAAAGTTATCATTAACATTATTCCATTTATAGTAAAAATCTGAATCTGTTTGGTAGTATTCAACTTCAGGTTGATTGGGAGTATAAAAATACTGTTCAGCAAAATACCAATAATCTTTACCAGTTTTTTCATTTACCTTATTAAAGAAGTCCTTGGTGTTTGCAAATCCTTTTGCATTTTCTATCATGAATTCTTTTAAAATTTCAAACCACAAATTATCATTATTGATTACACTTCTTAAAGTATGCATCACCCATGCTCCCTTCATATAAGTGTCTCCATGGAGCGCCCAATGATTTTCATCTTCATTACCTACTATTGGTATTTTATTAACTATTCTATTTTTTATTGTGTTTAAATAATGAACTCCAAGTTCGTAACTATCAAATTTATCTTCAAAATAAATTGCTTCAGAGTAAACTTGCATTCCTTCATGAATCCATATATGCGTTGGATCAGAGGCTGTAACGCTATTACCAAACCATTCATGACCTGTTTCATGAATGATAAGTGGGTCCATCACACCATACATAGGCCAACTCTTACTTCTTACTCCATTATAAATACTAAACCCATTTCCATAAGTCACAGCCGATTGATGCTCCATTCCAAGATAAGGAACTTCGACTAACTTATATCCATCTTCATACCATTGGTAATCGCCAAAATATTTTTCATAAAACCGAATAACTTCTTTTGATTGCTGAAAATAGTTTGTCCCAAGCTCTTTATTATAGTCTAAAACGTAGTGATTCATGGTATGAGTTATATTATCTTTGATTAAAGTGTCTTGAATTGCAACGTAGTTCCCTATTTGCACAGAAATATTGTAGTTATTTATTGGATTGTTAACAAACCATTCATATGTAGTTTTATCACTTTGAGTGTTTACACTTCTTAAATTGCCATTTCCAACAGCAACCATATTCGAAGGAACTGTATAAGCCATCCTCACACTATCCCCTTCAGCTGTAATATGATCTTTATTTGGCCACCAAATACGAGCACCTTCTCCTTCGCAAGATACGGCAACCCAGTCTCTACCATCTTTATCTTTTGACCACGTAAATCCTCCAGCCCATGGTGGATTGTCTGCATTTTGTGGAATCCCAGCATAATCTATTTTAACATCAAAAATATTTCCTTCTTTTATAGTGAATGGAAAATCTATTATTACAGCATCAAATTCTCTTGAAAAATCTAACTCCTGATTATTGTGAGATATTTTTTGAATTTCAAGGTTTTCCGCTAAATCAACTTGAATTTTGTTTAAATCTTTCCTGCTCTCGGCCCTAATTATTACAAATCCATCGATTGACTTTTTTTCAATATCGAAATCTATATTTATATCATAGAAAGAAACCCTATAAGAAGATCTATTTTCATTCAAGTATCCCATAAGATAATTATTTTGAGTTAGTTCAGGTAAATCATATTGCGAACCATGTGGTCTATTTTCATTTGACATTGAGTTAGATTGTTGACAAGAAAAGAATAAGAGGGAAAATACTAGAGCTAAACTAAATTTTTTTTTCATAATAAGTCCTTGATTTGAAGATGTTGTTAGCAAAAATGATATAATATAAAATAATACAAAATAAAAACCAGAGAACAATAGCAAATGCTTCTTTGATTAAAAATAAAATATATACTATTAAAAAGTAAATCAGCCATTTAATCCATGATGGTTGCTTCCATATGTTTAATAATAAATTCATTTATAATTATTATAATAAATAATATCATAACTTTTAAACTAAAAATGAGTTATAATTAATCATGAGAATTTGTGTCATAGGTGCTGGAGGTTGGGGTAAAAATCATATTAATACCCTCAATAAACTAAATGCTTTACATGGTATTGTCGACTCTAATAAAGGGCTTTTAGATTCTTATACTGACATAAACAAAGACTGTAAGTTCTTTTCAAGTCTTGAACAAACTTTCTCTGAAAACTTCGATGGATATGTTATCGCCACACCTGCAGAAACTCACTATGCTATTGCAAATCAATTACTTAATGAAGGAAAAAATATTTTAGTTGAAAAGCCAGTATGTCTCAAATATTCTGAAGCGAAAGAGCTATATAATACAGCACTAGAAAAAAAATGTTTTATTATGGGAGGACATTTACTTTTATTTCATCCCGCATTTATCAAAATGAATGAGTTAGTTAAGAGCAATAAAATTGGTAAATTATCTTATCTATATAGCAATAGATTAAATTTTGGAAAAGTGAGAAGCCATGAAAACGCTATGTGGAGTTTAGCACCTCATGATATATCATTGCTTTTATTTTTTTGCAATGCTTTTCCAAAAAAAATATCTTACAATGGTTTCAAGCTACTTGGCCGAGACATTGAAGATTCTTCTATATCTTCGTTTAATTTTCCAGATGATATTGGTGCACATATATTTGTTAGCTGGTTGCATCCATTTAAGGAACATAGATTTGTTTTAGTGGGTAATAAAGGGATGTTGTCTTACGAAGATTCAAGTAAAAATAAAGAAATCCTTTTTTATGATAAAGTAGTAAATCATGATGAAGTAATGTCTTTAAATGATAAAGGATCAACTAAGATTGATTATGAAGCTGGTTTTCCTTTAGATGCCCAATTAGAGTTTTTTATAAAATCTATTTATGAAAAGAGTACAGATTTAAATAACTTTAAGTTATCTATGGACGTTGTAAATATATTAGAAAATCTTAAAACAGGCCCATGAAGCAAGATTTTTATATTCACCCTTCAGCAATTGTAGATGAAGATGTTAAAATTGGAAACAATACAAAGATTTGGCATTTTTCACATGTTCAAAGCAATACCCAGCTTGGTGCAAATTGTAGTTTAGGTCAAAATGTAAATATTGGTAACAATGTATTAATAGGTAACAATGTAAAAATTCAAAATAACGTATCTGTATATGAAGGTGTAACGCTTGAAGATTATGTTTTTTGCGGCCCTTCATGTGTATTTACAAATGTGCTTTTGCCTAGATGTGAATTTCCCCAAAGGGGTTCAGAATTTTATTCTAAAACTATAGTAAAAAAATCTGCTTCAATTGGGGCTAATGCAACAATTGTATGTGGTAATACAATTGGTAAATATGCTTTAATTGCAGCTGGAGCAGTTGTTACAAAAGATATACCAGATTTTGCTTTAGTTGTTGGAAATCCAGGAAGAGTAGTTGGGTGGGTAAACAAAAAAGGCCATAAATTAATATTTGATGAAAATGGTTTAAGTGCGTGTAAAAGGTTTTTATTGAAAAATGACCTCCTTACTAAAATTTAATTAATGTCAAAGATACCCAGAAAAAATATATATGCAATCTTAGGTGCAAGACCACAGTTTATCAAATATGCTCCAGTTTCATCTGAATTATCAAAAATAAACAATATAAATGAGCTCATAATACATACTGGACAACATTATGATGACAATATGTCCAATATTTTCTTTGAGCAACTCAAAATCAAATCTCCTCATAAAAATTTGAACGTTAATAATGTTTCTAGAGGGGAAATGATTGGAGAGATGATAAAAAAAATCAATAAGTTATTTTTAGAAAATAATCCTGACGTGGTCTTATTGTTTGGAGATACTAATTCAACATTAGCTGGAGCTGTAGCTGCATCTTCTTTTGACTGTGAAATAATTCATGTAGAAGCTGGATTAAGATCTTACAATAAGAAAATGCCTGAAGAATATAATAGAGTTGTAGCAGATCATCTTTCTTCAATTTTATGCGTAACTAGTGAAGAGCCTTATAAAAACTTGTTAAATGAAGGATTTTCAAATGATAAAATTTTCATAACAGGCGATGTTATGTTCGACAATTTTAAAAATTCGGAAGAAAAAATACTTTCTAAAAAATCTTATAGAAAGTTTAACCTAAATGAGAATTCATTTATTTTAACTACTATTCATCGTCAGGAAAATACTCATAATGCTAAGAGATTAAAAAAAATCTTCAAAAAACTTAATGATATTTCCTCTGAAGATTGTCCAGTTGTAATTCCTCTGCATCCAGCAACAAAGAATAAAATTGTTCAAAATAATATTGATACATCAAAAATTCTTCTTCTTGAACCTCTCAACTATTTAGACTGCCTATCTTTTGTAAGTTCATCAAAATTTGTTATAACAGACTCAGGAGGTTTACAAAAAGAATCATATTATCTTAATAAAAAATCTTTGGTTATTAGAACTGAAACAGAATGGGTTGAACTTATAAATTCAAAGGCTTCTTTTTTAGTTAACCCAGATAATTTAGATAATATGGAAAATATGATTGGTGAAGTAAGTTCTTCCGAAAATAGATTGAAGAAAGATATTTATGGTAAAGGTGTGGCATCCAAAGAAATAAGAAAAATTATAGAAAAAATTATATAGTTAATTTACTATATAAATTCAAAAGTTTTTGTCCTTCAATTTTCCAATTATAGTGTTTTAAAATATATTTATGTCCATTATGTCCGACATTATTTATTTCACTATCTCTCAAACTAACTATTTTTTCAATATTACGGGAAGTTTCTTCTTCATTCAAAATATTGGAGTAATATATAAAATTATAGCTTTCTGGAATTATTTCTTTATAAGATTTGAAATCTGAACATAAAACAGGGGTTCCATAATTTAGATATTCATATATCTTGTTTGGATTGCTAATTAGGTGATGTTCAATTGGAAGAAAAGTACAGCAGCCTGCAACACTTTCAGAAATAAGGTTTTGTTTTTCCTTGGAATTAATCCAGCCGCGAAATTCTACATTTTTAAATGATAAAATCTTTTTCTTTGTATTTTGATTTGAAAATTTACCAGCTAATATAAACTTTATATTCATCTTATTTAGGATTTTAGCCAAATGTAACACCCCTCTCTCCTCTGAAATTAAACCTACATAGCAGAATTGTTTCTTTCGTTTTTTAAATTCAAATTTATAATCCAATAAAGGAGCATTTGATATTACAACAGATAATTTGTGTTTATTTAATATACCATTCAAGTCTTTATGGACAACTATAATAGCATCACAAATTTTTGATGTTAATACTTCTGAAAATACAATAAGATATTTTAAAATTGGCTTTAATAATTTGGGAATGTAAGATTTTGTTTCTAATTGTTTTCCAAAATTTTCATGAACATCCATTATTACTTTTTTGCCAAATAATTTCCAGATTGGTACAGCAGGCATTAGTTCTGGGTCATGAAAATGAACTATTTTATAATCACTAAAAATTATTTTATAGGAAGCAATGAACCAACTAGAAAAAATTCTAATTAATCTTGATTTTGCAAATCGTACTCTTTTAAAAAATACTCCATCAATATTACCTTCAAAATCTTTATTTAAGAAATGCACTTTATAATTATTTGATAAAGTTTGACACTCTTTCATAAAAATACGTATATCTTTATAGCCATGAACGGATGATACGTGAGCAATTTTTATCTTTTCATCTTTCATAAAGCTGAATCTAGCATCATATCATAATAGTTTTTACAAGTCTTATATAATTTATCATTTATTATATTATCATTTTGATGATAATCTCTTTCATTGATAAATGATATTGAATTGATAACATTGTCATACCAATGTTTAGCCCATATACCATCTGTAGGGTAAATGCCTCTTTCCCATTTTAACATGCTTTCATCAAAATCTATATTTATTTCCTTGCACCATTTCATTAGTATTTTTTTGGGATTTTTTAATAATCTCGATGCATCAATTACGGTATATTTTTTATTATTAGATTCTAAAAATTTAATTAATTCAATTTGCTGATAATATCCTAATTCTTTATGATTGTTTAATCTATTTTTTCTTTTATATGACTCTATAACATATTTTGGATCTCTAATTAAAAAAGTATTTTCAAAAGATAGAATGAATTCAATATTATTTATATCTAAAATATGATGTGCCATATGTTTTTGATACCAAATTGTTTTACCATTAGGAATTGATCCTATAATATGATCAACAACATTTTTGAACTCTGAAGGATATTTATTGATTATTTCCTTGCACATTGGGTGATTCACACCCGTTTTTTTTAAATAATAAGAATATAAAGGTTCATCAGTTACATAAGCATCTTCTCTGGATGACCAGGATCTCATTATTGCAGTTGAAATATTTCTAGGACCTGACCAGCATGCAATTATCATCTGATGATATATTCCTTTATTTTTAAATTATATAATCTTCTTAAATTATTTGTGAATGAATCATCTTTTGTTGATTCTATTTCTCGATGTTCAATTTTAGAGACAGGTATTACACCAGCAAAAGTTCCAGTTACAAATGCTTCGGAACAATTTTTGATAAATTCAAAATCAAAATCTTGTTGGTAGCATTTAATATTATTTTTTTTACACAAATCAATTATTTTTGATCTTGTAATACCATTTAAACAATACTGTCCAGATGAAGTAAATACTACATTATCTTTGACAAAAAACAAATTAGTAGAATTACAAGTACTAATATTGCCATTTAAATCATTCATAATGCCTTCATCATAATTAAGTTTATTTGCCTCAATACTAGCAAGAATACAGTTTAACTTACTTAGGGTATTAAAATGAGGATCTTGAATGTGTTCATTCGGTCTTATGTTAGGAACACGTCCAATGGTTATTCCTTTTTCATAAATCATCGGATCAGTTTTTTTATATTCTGGTATTATAACAAAATTCACTGGGCCTACATTTGCATTGGGATTTTGATAAGGGGTTATTTTGTCCCCTCTAGAAATTACAAGTCGAATATGTACATCATCTTTCATCCCATTTTTTTCTAAAGTTTTAAAAATTTCATTAACAATAAATTCTTTTGAAAATGGAATCTCTAGTGAAATACCTCTAGCGCTAGCGTAAAGCCTTTTTATATGATCTTCTATAAAAACAAGTGATGAATGATGTAATCTTATACCTTCCCAAACACCATCTCCTAATAAAAATCCACTATCAAATACTGAGATTTTTGCTTTATCTCTAATAAATAATTCACCATTTATATTTATATAAATATTTTTATTTTTTGGATTTTTTATATATGAATGACTGCTCATTTGTGGGCCCACAGGGACTTGAACCCCGAACCTGCGGATTATGAGTCCGTTGCTCTAACCAATTGAGCTATGGGCCCTAAAAATATTTAAAATATACTTATGCAATTAATAATTACCATTATTATTTACATAAAATTATAATATATTTGGTCGATGGAATTTATTGATTTAAAATCACAACAAAAGGTAATAAGAAAAGCACTTGATAATAGGCTTTCTAGTATACTTGATGAAGGCCGATACATTCTTGGAGCAGAAGTGCATGAGCTAGAAGATGAACTATCAAAGTTCTCAGGCTCTAAATATTCTATTACATGTGCAAACGGTACTGATGCACTAATGTTAGCTTTAATGGCTCTTGATATAGGACCAGGCGATGGAGTAATTACAATACCATTTACTTATATAGCAACCTTAGAGTCTATTGCAGCAGTAGGAGCTACTCCTGTTTTAGTGGATGTTTATGACGAAACTTTTAATATGAATCCTGATTTGATTGAAAAAGCAATTTTGAACTCCCAAAATGAAATTAAAGCAATTATGCCCGTAGATCTTTTTGGTCTGCCCGCAAGATATCGTATGATTAATGAAATAGCTAAAAAGTATAATATTCCAGTTATAGGCGATGCTGCACAATCATTTGGTGCTTCAAAGGGCGATGTAAAAGTTGGTACTTTTGCAGATATAACAACAACTTCTTTTTTCCCTGCAAAACCACTAGGATGTTATGGTGACGGCGGATCTATTTTTACTGATTCTGAGGAAATCACCAGTAAATTAAAATCTCTTAGAGTTCATGGTAAGGGAGTTGATAAATATGATAATATTCGTATTGGAATGAATTCAAGGCTAGATACTATTCAAGCTGGAATATTATTAGAAAAGTTAACAATATTTAAAGATGAAATTATTGCAAGAAATTCAATAGCTGAAATGTACCGTCAATCCCTAAAAAATCTTCCAATAAGATTTCAACATATTCCAGATAATTATCAATCGGTATATGCCCAATTTTCAATTGTCTTTAACAATAAAGAAACAAGAGATAGAATTCAAAAAACTTTATCTTCAAAAAATATTCCATCAGTTGTTTATTATGGAATTTCTGGTCATTTGCAAACAGGTTATAAATATCTTAATTATAAAAATGGAGATTTTCCTGTTTCTGAATCATTATCAGAAACAATTTTAAGTTTGCCAATGCATCCATATTTAATGGAAGAAGACATTGATTTAATAACTAACACAATAATAGAGGAGTTCTAAAAATTTTATGAGTATCAAAAATAGAATAGGTATAATTGGAAAAGGTTTTGTCGGCAGTGCAGTTGCTCATGGATTTTCAGATCAAACTGGTTATTCTACAGAGATTAGAATTTTTGATAAGAATCCAATTAGATCCGAAAATTCACTCGAAGAAACAGTAAATCAATCTGATTTTATTTTTTTATCGGTGCCTACACCTGCAAGTAACACAGGCCGTATAGATCTTAGTATTGTTGAAGAAGCTTTATCAGAAATTGATAAAACAAATAATAGTGATTCTAATATAGTATTATTGAGATCAACCGTCACCCCAGGAACTAGCTTGATGCTTCAAAAGAAATTTTCAAATCTAAGAATTGTTTTTAATCCTGAATTTTTAACAGAGCGCTCAGCTCTATTTGATTTCATAAATCAATCAAGAGTTATTTTGGGCGGAGATTCAAAATATACTAAAAAAGTAAAAGATTTATATAAACACAGGTTTGGTAATTATCTTCCAGTCATAGAAACCAATTATGAAACAGCTGAATTAATTAAGTATATGAACAATTTATTTTTTGCAACCAAAGTTTCGTTCTTAAATGAAATGAAGTTAGTTGCTGATAAAACGAACGTTGATTGGGACAAAGCAATGGAAGGATTCGTTATGGATGGGAGAGTAGGACACTCGCATCTTTCAGTGCCAGGACCAGATGGCAAGCTAGGTTTTGGTGGCAGTTGTTTTCCGAAAGATATCCAAGCTATGATAGCTTTTGGAGAAAGTATTGGAATAGATATGAATACTTTAAATGGAGCATGGAAAACAAACTTAAATGTTCGTCCTGAAAAGGACTGGGAAAATTTAAAAGGGCGCGCAGTATCAAGCGATAATGATGATTGAAGAAAAGATAATATGGCTAACTGGTCAACCTGGAAGCGGAAAAACTACTCTAGCTAATCTACTTAAGAATTATTTTAATACATCTGAATTATACAAAGATAAAACAGTAGTAATCGTTGATGGTGATGATTTAAGAGACATTACTGTTAACAAAGACTATTCAAGAAAAGGTAGAGAAAATAATATTAAGACAGCACAGAAAATTGCAAAATTTCTTTTTAATAAAAATTTCATAACAATCGTCGCTTTAGTTGCACCTTATAAAGAACTTAGAGAAAGTTTTAAAAACAACACTCCTGTATATGAAATATTTTTACATACTAAAGATATCAGAGGTAGGGAGCATTTCTTTGCAGAAGATTATGAGCCTCCATCAAAAAATTATTTAGAATTAGATACTGGAAATCATAGTGAAAAAGAATGTATTTCAATAATTATATCTGGCCTAAATGAGGTTTAAGCAATCAATATGCTTTTATCTATAAAAAATGTTTAAAATTTTACAAAATTCTTTTTTTAAAGCAGTATCTACGTTAACAATTGGTTCATTAATTTCACAATTAATTCCTTTAGCTCTGAGTCCAGTACTAGCAAGAATTTTTACTCCAGAGGATTTTGGCTTATTTGCAATCTTTTTTGCTTTAACTTCCATTTTTGGAGTATCTATTGCAGGTAAATATGATATTTCAACTTTAATTCCTCGCAAAGATTCTGATGCAATCAATTTAACTATAATTTCATTACTTCTCTCTTTAATAGGATCATTATTATTGCTTATTTGCATTTTACTTTTTTGGATTTTTAATAGAGACAATACTTTTTTTACAAATTCATATTACATATGGATAGTTGGCTTGCCTGTTGCAGTATTATTCACTGGGATATTTAATACATTAAGTTTTATAAATACTAGGTTTGAAAACTATTCAGATATTGCACAAGCTAAAATTTATAAATCTATCGCTCTTTCATTTTCGCAAATTATTTTAGGCTTGTATTCTTTTGGAATGGTCGGTTTGTCAACAGGATTAATAATTTCAAATATTATTGCTAACATTAAATTAGTAAAAAATATTTTTAAAAAATCGTTTACCAGCACAGAAGTATCGTCAAAAAGAATTAAAGAATTAATGATTGAATATAAAGTTTATCCGTTATATCTAAATCCAGCCAGTTTACTAGATATTGCAACATTGCAAATGCCATTGTTATTCATAATAAAAATTGCTGGCGATACAATAAATGGACATTTCTTTTTTGCTAGTAGAATTATATCTATTCCTAGCGCATTAATTGGTAAAGCAATATCACAAGTATTTTTTCAAAAAATTACTAGTCTTAGATCAAATAATAAAAAATGCATTCCATTATTCACTACTACCGCAAAAACACTATTTTTAATATCATTACCTATTTCAATGATATTATTTCTAATATCACCAATAATGTTCGAATTCATTTTTGGAAAAATTTGGATAGAAGCAGGTTTAATTGCTCAATATTTATCTCTAATTTTTTTAATACAATTTCCTGTTTCAACTTTGAGTAATATTTTATCATTGAAGGAGTTTGTTAAAAGAGCTACCGCATGGAAGATATTATATTTTTCAAGTAGTTTAATTTTATATTTATTAACAATTACGCTGAATTTAGATTTTTATTTATTCTTAAAATTATATGTAATTCATGAATACTTTTTATATTCGTTATATATGATTCTAATTGTAAAGAGTGTTTTACAGATTGATAGAGAGATTTAGTATGTGCGGCATATCAGGAATTATTAATCAAAAAAATAATAATGTAAATAAAGATGATATAATTACGATTAATAATCTAGCAAGTCACCGAGGCCCTGATGGAGAAGGATATTATCATAGCAATAATCTTAGTTTCGGCCACAGAAGACTAGCTATTATTGATTTAACGAGTAATGGCCATCAACCAATGTCTTACAACAATGATTATACTATTACTTTTAATGGTGAAGTTTATAATTATATAGAATTAAAAGAAGAACTTAAAGATTTTGGGTATATTTTCAATTCTACATCAGATACTGAAGTTATATTAGCTAGTTATGTACAGTGGGGAGAAAAATGTGTTGAAAAGTTCAATGGTCAATGGTCTTTTGCTATTCATGACAAAAAGAAAAATATTGTTTTTGCTAGCAGAGACAGATTTGGCATAAAGCCCTTTTATTACAGTGTTATAAATGACAATTTTATATTTGGATCTGAAATAAAACAAATTATCCATTTTAATAATCAAAATAAGTTAAATATGAAGACTTTAATGGATTATTTAATCATAGGTTTTGAAGAACATTCGAATGAAACATTTTTTGATGGGGTTTATAAATTAAAACAATCGCATAATTTAATTTACTGTCTTGAATCCCATTCTTTTAAAGAATACAGATATTATGACATAGAAAATGAAGAACATTTAAGTGAATCGACATTAGATCAATCTGTAGAAGAGTATTACAAGAAATTGTCAGAAGCAATAAAATTAAGATTGAGATCTGATGTTGAGGTTGGAACATGCTTAAGTGGTGGGTTAGATAGCTCAGCAATTGCAGCAATATCTTCAAAAGAGTACAAAAAAAAATCAAATAAGAATTTTTTAGCTTTTCATGCACAAACTAGTGAAAAAAATCGTGATGAAAGTAATTATGCTAAAGAAATAGCAAATAATTTTAATATTGATTTAAAAATATTAAATATGAATAATTATTCATTCATTGAGAAATTAGATGAAATAATTTACACACAAGAAGAGCCTTTCAGCTCAACTTCAATTTTTATGCAATATTTTATTATGGAAGAATCCAGAAATAATGGGTGTAAGGTTCTTTTGGATGGGCAGGGTGGTGACGAAACATTATTGGGATATGAAAGATATTATCCAGCTTACCTTAGAAGCTTAACTGTAATGAACTCTATTAAAGAATTCTTCTACTCAATTTCTAATTCAAAGATGAATTTTTTAAGTATAATAGCTTATATATTATATTTTAGTATTTCAAAAATACGTCTAATTTTTTTAAAGTTTCATCATAGAAAAATTAAAAGCGAATATTATGATTTAATTTCGAAAAAGTTAATTATCAAAAACAGTAATGCTTATAGTGATATTTTTAAACTTCAATATATTGAAATATATAATACTCAATTATCAAGACTTTTAAAGTATGAAGATAAAAATTCAATGAGAAACTCAGTGGAAACAAGATTACCCTTTATTGATTATAAAGTTGTTGAAGCAGCACTTTCTTTTAAATCATCATTTAAAATTCATAAGGGTTGGACAAAGTATATTTTAAGAAAATCCATGAACGGAATTTTACCAAAAAATGTTTTATGGAGGAGAAATAAAGTTGGATTCGAAGCACCTCAAAAGACTTGGATTGATTCAAATACTGTTTATATAAAGGACAAAATATCACAATCAAAAATTTTAAAAGAAATTTACAAAGAATTAAACATTGATAATTTTGATAATAAAATGATTTGGAAATTGTTTTGTATTGCAAAATGGGAAAAAATATATAATGTCGAATTATAGATATTTTAATGTTATTTTCTATTTAAAGTTTTAAACACAAATAATATGAACATTGATTTAAATACTATAGTTACCTCTATTAAAAATAGAAAAGCACTTTTTTTAAAATGTCTTATTATCTCATTAATCGTTTCTGCTTTAATTTTTTTTATAATTCCTAAAAAATATTCAACTTCAATCGATTTATTGCCAGAAAGTGTTCAACCCACGTCCGGCTTTGGCGCAGCAATTGGTATGCTTGGATTTGATTCTGGAAGTTTTAACCAGAATAGTGAACAATTGGTAATGCCAGATATTGTTGAAGAACTGCTAAAAAGCAGAAGTTTTGAAAAAAAACTTTTGCAGCAAACAATTATAATTGATAACGAGGGTAACAAAGAAGTTGTAATAAATTATTTTAAAAAAAGTAATGATTTAAAATATACTATTGAACATGATTCTAAAGATATTGTTCAAAGTTTTACAAGTATAAAAAAAGACATAGAAACAGGTATTTATTCAATAGTTATTACTACTGATAGTCCTTATGTTTCTTTTCACTTATGTAATGCATTATATAAAACACTAACAGATCATAGAGCTGAGATCCTAGGTTCTTTTAACAATGAAAAAAATACTTTCTTAAAAGAAAAAATTAATTTGGTAAAAATTGAATTAAATAATGCTGAAAAGGATTTGTTAAATTTTGTTTCGCAAAATTCAAATTATTCAAGTTCTCCATCTTTAAATCTTATTTACAATAATATGAGTAAAAATGTTGACCTACTTTCAAATTTGTTTTGGAAGTATAGACAAGATTTAGAAATTTTAGAGCTTGAAAATATTAGTATAATTGGTGGTTTGGTAATTGTTGATAAACCCTATATTGATTTAAATCCTATTTTTCCAAATCTAAAACTTATTTTAACAATCTTCATTTTGATTAATGTGTTAATAATCATTCCATACATCTTGTACGTTGATATTTCTAAAAAAGAATGAAGCATAAATCGTATTTTTTTGATTTAATTAAACTTTACTTCAGCTTAAATATTGCATACCATTTCTTTGTTGCTCCTCATTTTTCTTATATAGGTTTAATAAGCGACTTTAATTTGTTCAATTTTTTTATTTCAATTATAATAATTTTCTTTTACGGTCTAATTATTAAGATAAATAATGATTTTTTATCAAGCTTTTTAAAGATTTTCTTTATTGTAGTGTCATTTATACCAGTTTTAACATTATTCACATTTAATGCACTTAACAGTTTATTTGTGGTTCATTGGATTTTCTTTTTTCTCTTTTTTATTATTTTGTTTAATACAACGATTAAATTTAAATCAATAGAACTATTACCTATAACCCCCAAAAATGTAAACTTATTAGTCATCACATTTTTTTCTTCATTAATATATTTTTCAATTTTTGGATTAAACTTAAACACAGAGTATTTTAATTTGTTTTCAGCTACTTTGTATGAAGGAAGAGAAGCATTTGATCAAAAAATGAGCACTTTAGGTGTTTCGCGTTATTTTTTTTCAAATTTTCAAAATGTTTTTTTACCTTTTTTGCTTGCTTATGGACTCATCAATAAAAATAAAAGTATAATTATAATCTCAATCTTATTTTTTATTTATGTTTTTTTAAATACTACATTTAAGTCTGTTCTTTTAACTCCAGTATTAATTATTGGTATATTTATTTTCTATAACTTTCATAAAATATACCTCCCTAATTTTATAATAAAACACACGTACAAAATAATATTAATATTTTGTTTCGTTGATTATTTTTTAATATTCCCTTTTTTAAACACAGTTCTGACTAGAAGAATATTTTTTCTTCCAGGATTAATAAGTGAAAAATATCATACCTATTTTAATGAAAATGGATTTACATATTTTTCAGATTTACCTTTTTTTGAGTTTTTTTCGTTAAATCCATTTACATATAGTATTCCCGAAACTATTGGAAGATATTTTATATATGGAGAAGGATATATGAATGCTGGGTTTTTAGCTGATGCTTATTCAAAGCTTGGTTTATTAAGTGTTATACTTTATTTAGTTTTTTTAAAACTACTTATTTCTTTTTCGGAGAGTAATAGAAATAATAAGGAAGATTTTATTATTTTCTCTTTAGTTGTCACTCCTTTTATTTCATTATCAAATTCAAGCCTAACAACTACTTTATTTTCTCATGGATTACTTCTTGCATTATTCGTATCATCTCAAATAAAGAAAGCATGAAATATTCATTATTTATTGGCAGATGGCAACCTTGGCATGATGGACACAGATGGTTAATTGATCAAAGGTTAAATGAAGGTAAAAATGTTTGTATTGCAATAAGAGATATGCCGCCAGATGAATCAAATATATTTACACCCCAAGAAGTTAAAGATAATATTGAAAAACAATTATCCGAACTAATTGTCGCAAAAAAAGTTACTGTAATTATAATACCTGATATCGAATCTGTAAATTATGGGAGGGGTGTAGGTTATGATATAATTGAACATGTACCTCCCAAAAAAATTGAAAAAATATCTGCTACTGAAATTAGGAAAAAAATGCTTCATGATAAAACGTAATCCAATAAAAATTTTAATTACAGGTTGTGGCGCACCGGGTATATCTGGTACAGTACATTCTTTAAAAAATAACCCAAATAATGATAAAGTTTTAATAGTTGGTACTGACACAAATAAAGAAGCAGTTGGAAAATTTTTTTGCGATAGATTTGAGATTATTTCATCTTTCAAAAACGAAGAAGATTACTTGAATGATATTCAAAGAATAGTGCGCAAACATTCAATTAATGTTATACTCCCCCAAAATACATTAGAATTACCAATATTAAGCAAAAAAAAGAAATATTTTTCAGATATGGGGGTATTAATAGTTATTTCAGATTATGAAGCAATAAGTAATGCAAATAATAAATTTAAATTGATGAAAGTTGCAGAATCACTATCACTTCCTACGCCAAAAAACTTTGTTGTTTCCAATTTTAAAGAATTAAAAAATGCTGCCAAAAATTTAGGCTGGCCAAAAAAAAGAATTGTAGTAAAACCGCCTGAGTCAAATGGTTCAAGAGGAGTTAGAATAATTGATGAAAATATTTCCCTTAAAGATGAATTTTTTAATCAAAAACCAGGAAGTTTATATATCAAATTAGAAATGCTTGAAAAAATTTTAGGAGATTCATTTCCAGAGCTTTTGGTTATGGAGTATTTGGATGGAGATGAGTATACTGTTGATATATTCAGATTAAATGAAAATATCACAGTAGTTCCTAGAATCAGAACAAATATTAAAAGTGGTATCACTTTTTCTGGTAAAGTGGTAAGAAATCTAGAAATAGAAGAATTTTCAAGAAAACTATCTATTGGTTTAGACCTTAATTATTGTTTTGGATTTCAGTTTATCATGAAAAATAAACTCCCATATATAATTGAATGTAATCCACGTGTTCAAGGATCTATGGTTATTTCAACTCTTTCAAATGCAAATTTAATTTATAACAGTATCCAAGCAGTTTTGGGTAATCCTATTTGTCCTATGAAAATCAACTATAATATATCATTTTCTAGATTTTGGGGCGGAATATCACATAATGCGAATGAAAAAATTGAGGTAATATAAATGAAAAAATATTGTTTTGATATAGATGGTACAATATGCACAACGGATTGCCATTATGATGACGCAAGACCATATAAAAATGTAATTAAAAAAATCAATTCTCTTTACGATGAAGGAAACCATATTATTTTTTTTACTTCAAGAGGCTATAAATCTGGAAAAGATTGGAAAAAATTTACAGCTAATCAGTTGCTAGAATGGAAAGTAAAATATCATGAGTTAATTATGGGCAAGCCTCAATTTGATTTAATGGTTGATGATAGAGTAATAAACAATAAAGCTTGGTATAAAGAGCATAGTATTGACATAAATGAATAGCTTGTTCAAAAAAAATTACAAAGATTTTATAAATGAATTTCTTTTAAATGGCTATAGGGTGGTCATGTTTGATAGCTTTGATGCAAGTAAAAAAAACCAATTAATTCTAAGACATGATATAGATTTTGATATAAAAGCTGCTTATGAAATTGCTCTTATAGAGCATGAGATAAATGTAAAATCTACATTCTTTTTTTTGCTAAGAGGAGATTTTTATAACCTGATAAATAGTGAAAACTATGATTTAGTCAAAAAGATTGAATCTTTGGGACACAAAATTTCTTTACATTATGATATTGAAATATATACAGATCCAAAAAAAGAATTAATAGCCGAAATTAAAATTTTCGAAGATTTTTTTAATACAAAAATTGATATTATCAGTATTCACAGACCTAGCAAAGATTTTCTTAAAAATCCAAATAATTATTTTAATGTTCCAAATACATATGAGAATAAATATTTTGAACAAATATCATACTTTGCAGACTCAGGAGGACGATTTAGATTTGGGAACCCTCTAGACTCTCCTGATTACAAATTAAATCATAATATTCAATTATTAACTCATCCAATATGGTGGACATCTAATCTTAACTCTGTTGATGATATCTTAAATCAATTGATAAAAAGAAGAAAGTCGGAGTTAAAATTGCTTTTAGGAAAAAATGTAAAAACGTTTCAAAAATAAATGTCACCAAATAAAATATTATTTATCAACCATTTTGCGGGTGTACCAAATATTAATGAGAGATCGTTAAGGCACTATATCTTTGCTAAATCCGCTAACATGAATGGTTACGAATCATATATTATTACATCTCAAGATCACTATCATTCCATCGACAATATAAAATATCCAACAAATAAAATTGTTAACATTGATGGTGTAAACTATATATTTATCAATGAGGTAGTTTTTAAAAAAAATAACCTACTTACAAAATTTTTTAAAATGATATCCTTCTCGTTAAGTTTGTTTATTTTTTTCATGTTTAAAAAAATTAATATTAAAAATGTGAAATTAGTTTATAGTAGTAGTCCCGATCTTTTCACTTCACTTGTTGCTCACTGGATTGCAAAAATGAAAAAAGCACCACATTATTTTGAAGTAAGAGATATATGGCCTTTATCTCAACAAATTTTACACAATTTTGATAAAAAAAATATTGTAATTCGCATTCTTACTAAAATAGAATTATTTTTATATAAGAAGAGCGATTTATTAATTTCTCCGCTTAAAAATTTTAATCAATATTTGCTTGAAAAAAATATTCATACACCATTTAAGTTTATTCCACAATCTTATTTTGGATTTAGTTCAAATAGTAAAAATGAATTAGACATTGATTTAAAATCTTTTTCAAAGATTGGAGTTTACGCAGGAACGGTAGGGAGTTTCTATAAAGTAGAACAGCTGGTAAGATTTTTTCCTAAAAGACTTAAATCAGAAATAGCTGTAATTATTATTGGAGATGGAGACAAATTTGAACATTTAAAAGACTTAATAGCGCAAAAAGACTTAAATAATTTCTTTATTTTACCTTCCAAAAATCATGAAGAGCTAGTTAATTACTTTGAAATATCTGATTTTGCTTTTGGTTTTCATCCTGATTATGATGAATTGTATAAATATGGTTTATGTCCTCTAAAAACATACGATTATATGATAAATAAATTGCCTATACTTTTTGTTGGTAACAAATCCTATTTAGATATTGCGAGTGATGGTATAATTGCATGTAAATTTAACAATGAAAAAGACTTTAAAGATAGTTTGATAAAAATCAATAATTTATCCAAACATGAATTAAGAGAAAAAGGTATATTGAATTATAATCTTGTAAAGACTAATAATAGCCCTGAATCAATTTCTAAAAAATTTACGGAGATTATAAGTGATATCTAGGTTTACAGCATTTATATTAATAGTATTTTTATCACCAGTTTTCATTTTAACGTCATTATATATCTTTTTTTTAGATGGTGCACCGATTTTTTTCAAACAAAAAAGAGCTGGTAAACTCGATACTTTTTTTTATATATATAAATTTAGAACAATGAAAAAAAATACACCAGATATTCCATCAGATAAACTTGTAACTAATCCATTTTATACTGGCGGGAATATGCTCAGGAAGCTTAGCATAGATGAAATACCACAATTGATTAATATTGTTAAGGGAGAAATGAATTTTATTGGACCTCGACCCGCATTACACAATCAAGATTATTTAATATTAAAAAGAAGGGAACTGAACATTAATAATTTTAATCCAGGTATAACAGGGTGGGCGCAAATTAATGGAAGAGATAAAATAACAGAAGATCAAAAGATAGAATTAGATCACTATTATGCTTTAAATAAATCGTTCAGACTAGATTTAGAAATTTTGCTAAAAACTTTTATTAAGGTGCTATCAATTAAAGATATAAATTAAGAAGATGAACAGTGTTATCAATTATATTTTATCTTTGTCGCGAGCAAGTAAATCAAAAATTATTTTAGTTAATGATTTTTTAATCGCATTTACGATTTCTTGCGCGATAGCAGAAGTTTCATCATTGCCTTTGACTTCCTTTCTAATTGTTCATTTATCATTTTCGTTCATAATTATTCTGATTTTTTATTTTTTAAATATTTATTCAAATCAACTAAAATATTTAAGTAATAAAGCTCTTCTTGAAATATTTTACGTTTTTATTTCATTATTTTCATTTGTATTTCTTTTAACTCAATTAACCAATTTTCAATTACCTCATATATATAATTTTTTATCAATTTATTTCTTTTTTATTATTGTATCGAGGTTACTTGCTCAATCTCTTTTTTATAAGAGCGTTGTACGTCTAAAAAATGTAATTATTTATGGAGCAGGTGCATCAGGAAATAAATTATATAAATCCTTAACAGTAACTAATCCAGAATATAATGTAGTTGCTTTTATAGATGACGACGAAATGAAACAATCTGAGCGAATAGATTCAATTAAAATATTTCATCCAAATAAAATAAATGACCTCAAAGAAAAATTTAATTGTTACGGAGTATTTATTGCATTACCATCAATAGATTCTGAAAGAAAAAAAACAATCTTATTAGATCTAATTGATAAAGATTTAGTCATAAAAATAGTACCATCAGTAAAGTCAATTGTTGAAAAAAATTCTAATTT
The DNA here is from genome assembly GCA_038113315.1 of Flammeovirgaceae bacterium. Taxonomy (GTDB): domain Bacteria; phylum Bacteroidota; class Bacteroidia; order Cytophagales; family MED-G16; genus MED-G16. The sequence continues at coordinate 21,997 of JAYNOQ010000018.1, forward strand.
CTCTGATATTAAAAATATAAAGATTGAGGATGTTATCGGAAGAGAGTCAGTCAGTCCAATCAAAGAATTATTAGAAAAAAATATAAAAGACAAGGTTGTCTTAATTACAGGCGCTGGTGGGTCTATAGGTTCTGAATTGTTGAACCAGGTATCAAAATTAAGTCCATCAAAGGTTATTGCAATTGATATGAGTGAAATAAATTTATTTAATTTAAAAAATTCATTAAAAGATCATTCAAAGACTAAATTCATTCTAGCAAATTTAACTGACATAGATTTAATTAAATCAATTGTAGAAAATTATAAACCGTATATTATATTTCATGCAGCTGCTTACAAGCATGTTACTTTAGTTGAAGAAAATGTTCTTTCTGCCGTCATGAACAATATTAAGAGTACATACTTTTTATCAAAGTTAGCTAAGGAAAATAAAGCAGAACATTTTGTTTTAGTTAGCACTGATAAAGCTGTAAGGCCATCAAATTATATGGGTAAATCAAAATTAATTACTGAAATCATAGTTAATAAAGTTTTTAATGATGCAATCACAAATTTAAGCATTGTAAGATTTGGTAATGTACTTAACTCTTCTGGCTCAGTATTGCAAATATTTGAAAAACAGGTAAAGAGAGGTGGTCCTCTCACTGTTACAGGAAAAGATGTTACTAGGTTTTTTATGTCAATTCCGGAGGCAGCGCAACTAATTATTCAAAGTAGCGCAATAGAGTCAAATAATAATACTTTTATTTTGGAGATGGGCGATTCTTATAACATTTATGATCTTGCAAAAAAAATAATCAAGATAAACGGTTTTTCATTTAAAGAAAATGAAGAAGGAAGTGGTATATCTATTAAAATTACTGGATTACAACCCGGTGAAAAGGTGCATGAAGAATTAGCCTTAAATAGTGCTAATCTAAAACCCACAATTCATCCAAAAATAAATTCAACAAAAGAAATACAAATCGACTTTGACATTTCAGAATGGTTTAACAGGTTAATAGAATTTTATACTAAAAATGACCTCCAAGAATACAAAAAATTAATTGATGAATTGATTAAGCTTCATCAGAAAAAAAATTAATATCTATATTCATCTTTTTTATAAGGTCCACCAACTTTAACACCAATATATTTTGCTTGAGATTTTGTTAGTTTTGTTAAATCTGCATCAAGATGTTTTAAATGAATTCTTGCAACTTCTTCATCTAATTTTCTAGGTAAATCATAAATTCCTGTTAATGGTTTATTCTTTGCTAAAAATACCTGAGCTAATACCTGATTTGAAAAGGAAGTAGACATCACAAAACTTGCATGCCCTGTCGCGCATCCTAAATTGACTAATCTACCTTCTGCTAATATGAATATTTGTTTACCATTTTTGAAAGTATATCTATCTAGTTGCGGTTTGATTTTATCTTTCTTCGCACCTGATTTATTTAACGCATCAACTTGAATTTCATTATCAAAATGTCCAATATTACAAACAATGGCCTGATCTTTCATTCTTCGCATATGACTTAAAGTAATTATATCTTTATTTCCTGTTGTTGTAACAAAAATATTCCCTTTTTCCAAAACATCTTCCAGTCTTCTGACTTGAAATCCCTCCATTGCTGCTTGAAGAGCGCATATTGGATCAATTTCAGTTACAATAACTTTACAACCATATGATTTCATGGATTGTGCCGACCCTTTACCCACGTCACCATATCCACAAACAACGACAGTTTTACCAGCTAGCATAATTTCCGTTGAACGTTTAATACCATCAGCCAAAGACTCTCTACAACCATAAAGATTATCAAATTTAGATTTAGTTGCTGCATCATTTACATTAAATGCTGGGAACAATAAAGTAGCATCTTCTACCATTTGCTGTAATCTAGCTACGCCTGTTGTTGTTTCTTCTGAAACACCTATAATTTCAGGAACAATACTATGCCAATGATTTGGATTAAGTTTATGAACTTTCCTTAAAAGTTTTTCAATTACAATTTCTTCCTCAACCTTTGTTGTGATTTTTGGAAGTTTTTTATTTTTATTAAAATAATTTTCTAATTCATATCCTTTATGAATTAACAATGTTGCATCGCCACCATCATCTACAATTAGATTTGGACCTAAGTTATTTTTAAAGGTTAATGCTTGTAATGTACAATCCCAATATTCTTCAAGCGTTTCACCTTTCCAAGCAAAAACTGGAGTTTTAGTTTTTGCAATTGCAGCAGCAGCTTCATCTTGCGTAGAAAAAATATTACAACTTGCCCAGCGTACATCAGCACCAAGATCTTTTAATGTCTCTATCAGGATTGCTGTTTCGATTGTCATATGCAATGAGCCAGTAAGTCTCAAGCCTTTTAAAGGTTTTGATTTTGAGTATTTCTTTCTTAATTCCATTAAACCAGGCATTTCTTTTTCAGATATATCAATTTTATCCCTACCTAACTTTGCGAGTTTGATATCTTTAATTTTGAAAGGTAAGGATTCAACAATATTTTTGGATTGTTTTTTCATTTTATTTCCAGTCTTAACTAATTTATTTTTTTCTGTTATTTGTAATCTCATATTTCCTCTTAAAATTTTAATTCATCAGATATATCTGTGCTCTCCCAAGCAAGATGGTTTTTACCAAAATGGCCATAATTTGTAGTTTCTGTTAGGTCCAATTTAAATAGGTTGAATTTTCTAATGATTCCTAAAGGTGTCAAATCAATATTTTGATAAATCCATTCTGATATATCATTTCTAACTCTACCGTCACAATATACA
>JAYNOQ010000019.1:0-24115 GCA_038113315.1 Flammeovirgaceae bacterium
GAGAAGCCGACAAGAGAAGCAAGCAGATATTTCCATATGCTCAAGCCATTTCTAACTTTCTGATAAATCAGGAAGGCAAGAAACGAAAAATAAGCGACAGTAATATCCCACGTTATCATAGATGTTGGAGATGATGAGTAAATTTCACTAATAAAAAAGTCCATTGTCGGTGTGTCAGAGTTTAAAAAATGGTATAACTGGTAGTATGGTAACACAACACCAAGGATACAAAGCACTAAGAAAATTCCTTTCATTATTTTAATATTTAGTTAAAAAACTAAAGTTATTAATAAAATAACAAATGGGAATTGATAATAACTTAGCTCTAACTTATAAGCTTATGCACAACACAGCATAAATAAAATCATCTTCTTTGAAAGTACGGAAATTTCTTTGTAGCTCTTCTAATTAAATACCTAATTAACCCCTCAGTCCCTGTGAAATCATTAGTTTGAAGGCGCCTGCTAGACCAGTTCCATAATAACTCACCTTCTTTGTCATACAAGGACAAATTTGCGTTTGATGATGCAGTTGGTATACCATCGAATCCGAGAAACTGAAGACCAATTGAAGCACCAGTTGATAATATTTTATTAGATTCCACTGATCCATAAATAACCCCATCAACACCTAATATATCACAAATTTCTTCCGGTAAAAGTTCAGAAATATTTTCTGATGTTATCTCAGCTCTTTCCAGTAGCGCATTTGTTCTAACAACTGGCTGTACTTGAGCAATAATCTTACCTCTACCCAATTTTTTCAAGATCTTTGAAGCAAATAAATTCTGACAAGAATAGCCTCCTTCAGCCTCTGCAATTTCTACATTTTCTTGATATTCAAACTGATTAACTGTGTTTGGTACCCTGCCTGTTATTTTAAAGTCAAATGGTAGAATAGCAAAAGATTTATGAGATATGACTTTTTGATAGGCATTAGGTGATTTATAAGACTTTTGAGAAAATATATTGAAAGGTAATAATAATGATAAAATTAGTATATATCTCATAGCTTAACTCTTCTTTTTCTTAAACCATTTAGGATACTCACCTATTATAAGCCCCGCAACAAATGTAAGTAAACCTATTTTATAATCTAATATTTCATTTCCTAAAATGACTGATAAATTAATACCTACAGAAATTCCTATTAAAAAGATTGAAATTTGTTTCATTTAATAAACATATAAACATCTGATATGAAAATCAATTATCAGAAATAATGGGGTCTTTTGGTTTAAGTTTTCTCTTTTGTTGAATTAATTCTAAGTAATGATTTTCCATTCTTATCTTTCATAATTACTTAAATTTTAATCTTTTCATCCGATTCGAAATTTTCAATTATTTCGCCTTTAATACCAGAGTTTAAAAAATCTATATAGTTCCATCTCATAGTGTTCTCACTTTTATTCCATTTCCCTGTCCAAAATGTATTGCTTCCGTCACTCTTAAATTCCCAGCGATTGAATTGATTTGACATTTGGTCATAACAAATAATATATTTGATAGTGTTGTTATCACTATAAACCATTACTTCAAGGTATTTATTTGAAAGAATAAAATTAGTTTCTGTTATTCCTCTAGTTTCAACTTTTTCGGGTATCCAATCAGATTTTTCAAAAATCGCACTGTTTTTCCATTTACCTTCCCATTTACTCAATATATCAAATGCACTATTTTTAGATAATTTCTGAGCATTTAAATATTCTGTTCCTAAAACAGTTATTATCATAAACAAGGTTAATTTTTTCATAGTGATTTTTTAATTAAAAGGATTATAGATGAACTTATTAGTTTTTTAGTTTATTTTAAGTTTAATATTCTTTTAAACGTTTTGATTTCACATCTATAAAATTTTTTAAACTTAAGTAACAATTTTTTCATTATATAAACCTACAATTATCTGGGCTGAAAATCAATTGTATTGCTTTTTCTCTAATAACATATCAACTCTTTCTTGAGTATCTTTTGCATATTCTTGTTGCAATATCATAAGAAGAACAAATCCAATTAGAATGATAATTTTCCACCAATTTTTCTTTATCCATTTAACCATATTATAAACCAACTTACTTCCTATCTGAAATTCAATTCAATATCTGGCCTAGAGTGTTTATTTGGTTGGTCTAATCCACTTATTGGAAATTTATTTTTTGACTTTAATACTGGTTTGTTAACAATCTCTTTATTAATAAAAGATACCTCTAAAGAAGATGGTAAATTAGAAACATTATCAATCTTAGAATAATTATTTCCGTGAACATGAGCTATATAAAACGAGGATTTTAAATCATTAATTATCGAATTAAAATCCTTACTTCTTTTATTAATTTGATGAAATTCAACTACTAATCCTATTATGTTTTTTTTATAGTTTGAAATGTAATTTAATGTTTCATACTCATCACCTTCAATATCCATTTTAATAAAAATGTTTTTAACCCCTAGTGATATTATTTTATCAATTGCATCAGAAATCTTTATGTTTTCATTCTTGTTATTTGTCCAAATTCTTTTTTTAAAGTGGACAATATTTTTATTGAAAAATGAATTGTACTTTTGAATTATATTTATTCCATTTAAAGACCTATTAAATCTTTTTCTGTCTAATATTATTAAATAAAAAAGTGAAAGAAAAAAACATTTAATTGAATACTTCATTAATGAGAATAATTTAACTGTATGGTCATAACAATGAATTTTCACTTTATTTTTCTTATAGAAATCATTTTCAAAAGACCAATCTTTATTAATTCCAAATGATAAAACACCATCACTTTTTTTAATAATTATTTTAGGTATAACATAACCCCCATCATTATCTTTTCCAAGTCTTGTTAGTTCAATATCTATGGGGTGTAATTTTTTTATATTGACCATATGCATTTTTAAATCTAATTAGATAAAGGAAATTAATCAAATAAGTAACTTATTTGAAAAAATCACCTATGGTTAAAAGATTTTTTTTATTAAATTCATTGCTTATTTTAATTAAACCAAACAATAATGAAAAATTTATTATTATCATTTATACTATTATTAAACTTTTCATCATATTCTCAAACGTTAGTTTTCGATCAGATTTTTATCAAAGCTCACGATGTAGATTTATATGACTCTTATCTAAAAGATCATTTCTCTAAAGTAATGGGAGAAAGAGTAGATAATGGATCATTATTTGCGTGGGATGTGTGGAAAGTAATTCAAAATCCACAGGAAGATTACACTCACATGTTAACTTTCATTTATGATTTTGATAAAGAAGAGACTTCGTGGGAAAGTCCATTCTCTGAGATTATTAACGATGCAGTTATGAAAGATATCTCTTCAATAAGAGATAGGATAGCTAGAACTAAGCTTAATAATTTAGCTTTTGTTAGAAAAGATGGTGCTCCTGCTGTTCCTGAAATAATGGTTGCAAATTTTATGAAAGTAAAAAATAATTTATTTGCAAGCTATGAAAAGGCAGAAATTAATGGAACAAAAAAGATTGATAAGGATGACATAAGGGTCGGATGGAATTTTCATAGAAGATTAGACGACTTTGGTTCTGACACATATTTTTCACACGTTACAATTGACTGGTATGACTCATATAGAGATTATCTAAGATCAAATATGGGTGACTTACCTGACTATGCAGATAGTGAGTGGGAAAAGCTAAGAGATCTTAAGAAAAGAGTTGCTTTCAGAAAATTTATTAGCATTAATAATATGAAATAAATAAATGATTTTTTAAGGAAAAGCCCTTCATTCGATGGGCTTTTTTTTATTAAAAACTTAGAAAAAATCTATTTTAGATTAACCCAAGATCCTCCATTTGTAACCTCTATCCCAAAACCTTTAAGGATATCTTTAGCTTGACCGCTTCTATTTCCACTAGCGCAAACAACGACAATCTCTTCTTCATATGACTTAATTTCTTCAATTTTAGAATTAATTGTATTGAGAGGTATATTAATAGAGTTTTTGTAATTTCCAGAATTAAATTCATCTGGAGTTCTTACATCAATTACAACAGCTCCGTTATTAATTTTTTCCATAGCTAATTTAGATTTTTGATTAGAATTATAGAAGTAGTAAACTAATCCTAAAGCGATTAGAATATAAAATATATAATTTTCCATATACTAATTTAATACGATAAAATTGATTTAGGAAATACCCTAACCGTTTCTAAAAAGTATAAAAATAAGGGTAGAAAGAATAATAATTATTCTAAAGAGTAATCTAAATTTTTTAGGTAAAAAATGTTTTATCATTTATTTAATTCCCATTTTCTCAACTATATAATAAAACAGCCAAATCAAAAAAATTGCGGTTAAGCCCATGCCTACCTTTAACCAAAAAAACCACTCAGAAATTTCAGCTTCACTCATCATATAAATTAATTTTCAAACCTACCAGGAGTATATGGAGCTCCTAGAGTTTTCATTTTATCTTCAAGCTTTTTAACCCTTTCAACTAGTAAATCAATTTTAGGAATTATCGGTAAAAACTCCTCTTTTGCAATTTCAAAACTTCTCATATGAGTCTTAGTAGGAGATGATGTTGAATACTTCTGCTCACTTGCAATTATTCCCACCCTTGACGAGGCTGTAGGGATTTGTTGTATATCTAGTCGTCTTTTTACATTATCGCCATAGAACATAGTATTTATAACCTTTGACTCTTCTTTTATCTCGTTTAATTCAGGTAAAAGATCACCAAGAGGTCTCTCCAGTCTCATAACAGCAACCTCAAAATATCTAATCTTATTATTTATCTCAGATAAAATATTTGAATATGAACTAATTTCACCACGCATTTTTGAAACTTCTCTCTGAAATTTAACTTTTTCATTTCTATCCTTAGCAGGAAGAACTGTATTATTTAGAAGAGTAACACTAAACTTTTTAGGCTCAACTAACTGTGTAATATTACCACCAACTACATAATCCATTTCAATTGTGTAATCACCTGGCTCTACAAGTGTACCCTCTATAGTGCCAGCAAATGGATTATAGAAAGAAGATGAAGATAAATTTATTGGATTTGTCGGCTCATATCGTAAATTCCAATGAAATCTACTATAACCCTTGGTTGGTTTCCTAGATATCTTTTTAACTACAAGATTTTCTGAATTTCTTATAGTAAATAACAATTCAGCTTTACTCTCATTCATTTCAGCTTTCAACTCATCATAACTTGGGTAATTAACATCTCTATTGTTTTTAACTAAATCTTTTTCTGTTGTCTTTCTCTTGTCTCTTATTGATTTGTAACTATTACCATAATAATAATCTATCATTGCTACAGGATCAAGATTTTCTCCCACATAAAAGTTATCTCCTTGAAATGATTTTCCAGGTAAACCTAATGGGTTTGCTTTCTCCCACATAATGGCATCCCTTGTACTCATAATCATAGCCTTGGTAGAAATTTCTTTATTTTCTATATCTCTTAGAAGAGTATAATCATCCAATACATAAAAACCTCTTCCAAAAGTTCCAAGAACCAAATCATTCATATCTCTCTGGATGGCAATATCTCTAACAGCAATAGTTGGTAATCCATTCGATAATTCCTTCCATACTTTACCATTATCTGGAGAAAAGAATACACCAAATTCTGTTCCACAAAATATTAATCCAGAATCTATATGATCTTCTTCTATAGCGTAAACACTTCCTCTTACAGGAAGATTACTGCTAATAGATTTCCAGCTTCTGCCTTTATCATTTGACATAAAGATATATGGCTTAAAATCTCCATATTTATGATGGTTAAATGCTACATAGATAATATTTTCATCATGATGAGATGTATAAACTGAGTTAACATATGATTGTGAAGGTGCACCTGGGATATTATCAACTTTTACCCATGATTTACCTCCATTTGATGTAATTTGAACTAAGCCGTCATCTGTTCCAATTACAATAAGGTCTTCATTTATAGGAGATTCAGATAACGCAACAATTGTACCATAAGGTGAAGTTGACCCATTCTTAGCGACAGCATCCATACTTAATACCCTATCATATACTTTGAGCTTATTTCTATCAATTTTCCTACTTAAGTCATCACTTATTACTTCCCAGCTATTACCGTAGTCATCTGACCTAAATACCTTATTAGCAGCAAAATATAATCTTCCTGACTTGTGATTACTAACCGCAAGAGGCGCATCCCAGTTCCATTTGTAGTCTACTTCTCCTTTCCTTGCTATAGGCTTAATCCCTACCTCTTCCCCACTTTTTTTATCGTATCTCACCAACCACCCATACTGAGACTGTGAGTATACAATATTTGGATTTTGTGGATCAACTTGAGATTCAAATCCATCTCCACCGTGGGTGATAAACCAGTCTTGATTTGTAATACCATGTGATGTATTAACCCTTGAAGGACCTCCTATTGTAAAATTATCTTGAGTACCTCCATAAATATTATAGAATGGCACATCATTATCTACAGCTACTTTATAGAATTGTGTAATAGGCAAGTTTTTCTTAAAATCCCAATTTTTAGCGGCATCAAAGGTCTCATATATTCCTCCATCACACCCGATTAACCAGTGATTATTATTACTTGGATTAATCCACATAGCATGATTATCGACATGCTTAAAGTCTTCTCCTACAGGCTTAAATGTTTTTCCACCATCTTTAGTGACTGACATCCATGTATCCATAATATAGACAGTTCCTATATCAACTGGATCTGCAAAAATTTCTTGGTAATAGTTACCACTTGTCACTTTCCCACTTTGCCTTGACCATGATTCTCCCATGTCAACTGATTTGTAAAATCCTCCCTTCCTGTCTGCGGCCTCTACTATTGCGTATAAAACGTTATTATCGACAGGAGATATATCCATACCAATTCTTCCAATTTCGACACTGGGAAGTCCTTTATTAATCTTTTTCCATGAAGAACCACCATCAGTTGACTTATACATCCCTGATCCTGGACCTCCTCCAACATAAGTGTATACATGTCTTCTCCTCTGGTGAGCAGTAGCGTATAACACTTCTGGATTTTTTGGATCCATATGTATCTCATTAATACCAGTATGTTCATCAACATACAATATTCTCTTCCAGGTATCACCTCCATCTTCAGACATGTAAACTCCTCTCTCACCACCTTTGCTCCATAGTGGTCCATAGGCTGAAACATATATAACATCTGAATTATCGGGGTGAACTATAATATTTCCGATATGTTCTGATTTTTTTAACCCAACATTTTTCCATGATTTTCCTGCGTCAGTAGATTTATATACTCCGTCTCCATATGCTACTGATCTCTGGTTATTATTTTCACCAGTTCCTACCCATACCACATTTGGATTATTAGGGTCTATTGTTACACATCCTACTGAGTAGGAGTCTTGAGAGTCAAAGACAGGAGTGTACTCTACTCCCCAGTTAGTAGTCTTCCATACTCCCCCAGATGCAACTGCTACATAATACTCAAATGGATTTTTGAGGTTAACGGCAATATCTGAAACTCTTCCAGAGGTTAACGCAGGTCCTACAGATCTCCATTTTAATCCGTTTAGAGAGATCTTATCTAGATAATTTGTCTCAGATTTATTTTTCTTTTGGGAAAAAGATTCAGAAACAAAAAAAATAAGCAGAATTGTTAATAAAGAGTATGTTATTCTCATAATAGTTAGGTTAATTAAAAAAATTTAAATTCTTAAAGCTTAGTTAATGCTATATTAATTGCTAAGGCAAGTAGCATAAAAATGCCAAACGCATCACTGAAAATAATAATTTTATCCCACTTAGTTATTGATTTCATAAAATAATGAAGTAATGTCTAACTTAAGGTAGCTTAAATGTAAATGGGAGAACCATTTCTACATTAGCTATTTTACCATCCACCTCTCCGGGATTCCAGGATATCAATTTTGTTACCCTCTCTGCCTCTTTTGCTAATAATTTATCTCCTTTTAAAATTTTAACTTTAGTTGTCTCTCCAGACTTGTTAACAACAAACTGCACAAAAACCTTTCCTTCTATGTTTAATTCTTTAGCTTCTAACGGGTAGGTAAGATTATTTTGTATAAAACTTATAAGGTCTCCATCTCCTTTATATGTTGGGTATTTAATATCACTAACAAAAAAAAGAGAAATTATTAATAGAACTGTTTTCATAGGTATATAAATTATGTTTAATCTTTCTCTGAGTTATATAACAGAAATAATGCTATAAATATTATTGTACCAAATATCAAAAAGAAAGTTTGACTCATTAAGAAATCCATCATCATTCAATTCTTAGTTATATAAATATAGATTCTAATTAAAAATAATATAATTAGTATGCCCATTCCAAAAATAAGGGTGTTTATTATAAAAGGATAACTTCCTTCCAGTGTCACAGTATGCTTGAAATATATTCCATAAAAAGCCCATATGATTGGTAAAAGATACCATATCGCTTTATTAGTAATATATGTAAAAGTTGCAATTACCGTCGCTACTACAATAATGATAGAAGTCCATACTTCTTCGGATATACTAAAACCACCCCATTCGTAAGAAACAAGTAACCCAGTAAAATTAGCTACTGTTGCAACTGTTATCCAGCCAAAATAGATATTGAAAGAGAAGGAAGATATACTGTATATATATGATAGTTTATTATCATATGATTTTATTAAACTAGAAATCAATATAAGGGTATAAAGAAGACCCAGCATAACTAAAAGTGAGAAAAGAAATTTCTGATAATGCCAAGCAAATATCCATGAGATATTAAGAAGACAATTTATATTAAACAATCTAAGAACTTTATTGAAAAACAGTTTCTGATTCTCAGACATCCAAAATAAACTTATCAAGAAAATAAAAAGACTAAGGTAAATAACTCCCCAAATTGAAAATGTAAAGCCTGTTGGTGTAAATAAATTATTAAGTAAGTCAGATACCCCTCCGGTTGTAATACCTCCAATTGGCATTGCATTTGCTAAATAATTAGTGTAAATGACTAATGAGTAAAGTATCAAAGAAAAGTATTTTACAGCATCATCTTTATATTTTTTTAAGATCATATGGTTATATCTGTTAAATTTTTAAATAAACAGCTAATAATTAATATTTTCTTAACATATCAGCTTCAAATTAAAAATTTAATTAGTTAAGTTTAAATTATGTTTAATTAAACTATTAAGATAAATGAAAAACTTATTATTAGTTACATTATTTTTCTTGTCGTTTACTTCATTTAGTCAAGACCTAGCATTTAATGCTGTCTATGTAAAAGCTGAAGAAAATGCACAAGATAATATAGCAGAACTCTTTGATAATTTCTACGGAGACAAAGAATTCAAATCAGGCGGTGTAGCACTAGAGAGATTATGGCTAGGCAGACCTGACGGAATGACGCATAGAGTCGTATTTTTATGGGAACTAGGTAAACAAGGCCTTGCAGAAGGACAAGCAACAGAATTTGAGGAATCAGCTTTCTGGGGATGGCTTGTTAATCGAATTGAAAAATGGGGAACTTCTTACGCTGGAAGATTTATTAACTGGATCGAAGGTGATATAGATAAAAATCCTTATGTCCAGATTTGGGATATTAAACCTGAAAATCCTCAAGCATTTCAAAAGGCTCAGTTAGAGTTTGTAGAATCGCTTCCTGATGTATTTAAGGATAGATTTGTTGGATTTGGGACATATGATATTAATAGGCCAAATGGTGCTACTCACTGGGCTCTAGTATCTGGATCTGATCTTGACGATCATTTATCATTCGTAAATGATCTTCAAAAAAATCATACTAAAAAGTTCATGAAGTACATGGAAGATAGAGGTAAAGTTGAGCTAGTTCATAACTTTACATTTGAAAACCTAAGATTTATAAGATAAAATCATGAAAAGACTTTTTGTATTTACATTATTCATAATGATGAGTTTTAATTCATCATTTAGTCAGGAAGTATTTTACCTGCACGCAGTTAAAGTTTCTGACTCAGATCTAGAAAATTTTGAAAAAATTCAGAAAGAATATGTTACAGAATTAGCTCAAGATGCTAAGAAAGATGGAATTATTAAAGATTGGGTTCTTTTAAAGCCTATAAGTAATGTTGGTGAAGCTTCTGAGCAAGAATACAATTATGTATGGGTTCACATTTTCGAAAATGTTGAGCAGATGACAAGTAGAACAGATTGGTGGATGAATTCAAAAGAAAAATTTGGTATTGATCCTTCAGTACTATACAAAGGAGATATCTCAAAAAGTGGGTACTACTACTGGAAAACTGAGAAACAGATTGAAGCATCAAGAGATGGTAAGTATATTATCATGAACTGGGCTACACCTAAAGATTTAGGTAAAGCACTAAGTATGGCTGATGAGTTATCTGAAGGATTCAGAAAAAATATGAAGAAAGAAGGTATGGCTGAATGGGGAGTTGCCTCAAAAATATTACCTCAGGGTGAAGGACAATCAACTATTTTCTTCTGGGATGTATACAATTCATTAAATGGTGCATTTAAACACATGATGAATCAGGCTATACTATCAGATATGGATCCTGCTAAATTTGGAGAATTTGTAGAAAATATGCCAAACGGTTGGGATGGAAGAGGAATTTTTGAATTTGTTACTGGTACAAATTAAAATTTATTTTCTTATTTAAATAAAAAAGCCCTCATTCATGAGGGTTTTTTTTTAAAATTTATATCCTATCATGATACCACCTCTGTACGGTATCCATTGCCCACTGAAATTAACATTCTCATCCAAATCGTATCTATTCCCTGTATTTTTCTCAAAACCTTCGTATGTAGCCTTCGACCATCCCCCACCAATATATGCATCAATAAGCCACCTATCTTTTATTTTCCACTGGTACCCGGTGCTTATCCCAGCAAATAGTATATATCCATACTGGTACTTATTCTGAGATGCATAAGAGGAATTTTTAGAAAGCTTAAACATACCGTAGCCAAAGTGAGTACCAACATAAAATCCTTCATTAGCAGATTTTGTGTAGTACCTTACTTCTGGAAACATCTGGTTAAAGACGTATGGTCTCTCTGAGTAATTACCAATAGAAACTGAATTCCAAAATGACATAGTAGCATCTAACTGAAAGGTCATTTTTTTAGATACTGGAACCTCTATTCCTATTCCAGGGATACCCAGTAATGACGTTGCTCCATTTAGTTTAATATATGTCTGGCCCTGAGAACTCAAGGAAAGAAAAAATAAAAAAGTAAATAATTTTAATTTCATCAGTTAAAAAAATACCACCTTATGCCTAAATCTAATACTTTTTTCTGACCGGGATAGTATGGAGTCACAAAATAACCATCAAACTTATCAAACTGATTAAAATGAGTCATTTTTAATGATATTCTTAGATTCTTAATTTGCATATTGAAGAATAGATTGTATCTAAGATAATCTTCAAGCACAAAAGAGTTCTGTACATAGAAACTCTGCATTGTTGGTTCATAAGCATTACCATAATACTCGGATCTATAGTAAGTATTAGCTCCAAACTGGACAGGAATTGAATTATTAAACCATTTCCCTGCAAAATAAAGTCTTGCGTATATATGATGATCAGGTATATTTAAAACATTTTCTGCAGATTCAGATAAAACACTGTAAGTATATCTAGACTCAAGATTTATCATTTTATTAAATAAACCTACTTTTAATTCTATCCCAAATTGATTATTAACAATTAAATCCTCTAACTGCTCAGGTGACCTCTGGTCTGACAAATACATGTAGTCATTCACAGATATTATCTTCGTAAACGGCTGAAAAGAAATGAATTCATTTTCTAATAATAAACTACCCTCAAGAACATTTACAAATGACGACTTAAAATTATTTTCCCACTTAAAGTGGTTGCTAGAATATCTTCTAAAAAAAATAGATGGCTCATGGAGAGAGCTATAATAACTTAGATTAATTAAACCGACATCAAGATTTCCTTTGAGGCTGTAATCTCCAGAACTTTTAATTTTAATCTCTCCGTCTAGCTTCAGTTTGTTCTTTGTGTAGTTTATATTACCTCCCACATATAATCTACTTAACTTCTCTGACTCAGAATCATCTGAGTACCTAAATGAGATATTTCTGAAGTTAGCAAAAATATTATACCTCATATTCTTTACAGAACCCCTAATCCCTACTCTATTGTTAAAAGTTTTTAATTTAATAGAGTCTGCAGTAAAGTTTTGGTTGAGAAAATAGTTTTCATAGAATCCAGTATTCTCTATGAAATTATCGTCATTGTAGAAAAGCCCCTGATTATATAATGTTATATCATTATAAATTTCTAGACCATCGACTATTTTATAATTTAGAAGAGCATTAAACCTACTTCTCTTCTCAATATTCTCAATTTCCTTTAGTCTAGTCTCAAAATCGTTATAGATAAAAAAATCAAGAGGTAATGACTCTGGCTGAATATCTATCCCACCATAGCCAAAAATATTATGCTTGAAAGAGGTATAATCTGAGTAAAAAGTAAGCTTTTTATCTTTTGATTTATGATAAGTGAATAATTTAAAGAGTGAAGAGGTAACATTTTTATCTCCCTTTGTTTTCGTAGCTGCAACCTGCTTATCAGATGAAATTCTATGGATATCAAAGCCTAAATTCCAATTTTTATTAATGTTTCTAGAGAAGACAAAATCCACTAAAGATCTACCATTCCCACCAAAAAATAGTGATAAATCAATTAATGGAGATCTTGTATCGTAAAATTTTTGTGTGGATGACCTGTTATAATATTTGTCTAAAGAATTTAAGCCAGAACTAATTGAGAAATCATTAGAACTAAAATTATATATATCAAATAGTGGTGTGCCAATATTACCTAAACTTTGGACAGCCATATTATTTTTTTCGTCATCATATACTTTCTCGAAGTTTGTCAAAGATGAGTCTAAGGAATGAAAATTTGAGTCGTTACTAAAAACATTACTTTTCAGCATGTACTTTGATGTATTCATTCCATATACTGTCTTAGTGGAATCATCAAGTAATGTCCTTTTTTTCTCAGTTTTTTGAGGTCTCTCTGTTCGATTTTGACCAGACCTATCATTCTCTCGCTGCTGAGAAAAACCATAGAATGAGAAAAAAATTAGAAAAAGTGAAAGCTTTATTTTCATAATCTCTCTATATAATCTGATATCTTATTATCAAATAAATATTCAGTAGAAATAGGTACATAATATACACTATATGGTGATAAAATATCTGGGAATTCACATAATTTAACGGCATCCTTCTCAGTTGTAACTAAAGATATATTGTCACTTAGTTTCTTAGCAATATCTTTTAATTCCTCAACTGAGTAGTTATGGTGATCCATGAACTTTATCCTCTCAACAACATTATATTTTGAGTTAAGATACTTATAAAATTTATCAGGGTATGCGATGGAAGAAATAACGATAACATTCTTCTTAATTCTTGGGCCATAAATCTTTACTGGTCTTTTATATTTAATGAATGAGTATAGAATTGGTGTCTTTGGATTTATATAATATTCTGACTTTGTTTTAAATCTTTTTAGTTTCTGATCTGATATGTTTTTTGGACAATTAGAGTAGACAAGCAAATCCGCTCTAAATGCATTGTTTTTTGATTCTCTAAGCATCCCCATAGGAAATCTATCATCATAGAAAAATGGCTTCTTAAATGATGAAACTAATACATTTAAATCTTTATCAAAGGTTAAATTTTGGAAGGCATCATCCATTATTGCAAACTTTATATTATTCTCATCACAGTACCTAAGAGCTAAATTCCTATCTTCAGAGACAATTATTTTTGCGTGTTTAGAATATTTCTTATTGTACTGCGCAGGTTCATCTCCTATAGTTAGATATGTATCCTTATCTGTAGCCACAATCATACCCTTTGTCTTTCTCTTATATCCCCTACTAATTATTGCAAAATCCGTGTTTTTACTTACGAAATAATTAGCGATATACTCTACAGTTGGTGTCTTTCCAGCACCACCCATGATTAAATTACCAATAGAGATTATCTTTGTCTTATATTTTTTTGGTCTAAGTATATTTTTTTTATACAAAAAAATGGAGAGACCACTAAAAAATCCATAAATTAATGAAGGGATAAACAGTATTATTTTTTTAAGAGAATTCATAAAATATGAAATTAAATAAAATTATCGAATGTTTAGAGAAATGGGCACCACCAATTTATCAAGAGAGTTACGATAACTCAGGATTGATGGTAGGTGATAATGATTCAGAAATTTCAGGTTGTCTAATATCCCTAGATTGTACTGAGAAAGTGGTAGATGAAGCGATTAGTAAAAATTGTAATCTTATAGTTTCTCATCACCCTATTATTTTTGGTGGTATAACATCTATTAATTCCTCTCATTGGGTTGGTAGAGTTATTCAGAAAGCCATATCTAATGGAATTAACATATATGCTATTCACACAAATCTTGATAACATAAAAGAAGGAGTTAATAAAAAAATAAGTGATTTACTAAAACTTAAAAACACAAAATTTTTACTTCCAAAATACGGATTTAACAAGAAATTAGAAGTATATATCCCTGAAAAGGATAAAGATCATTTCCTCGATAAAATATTTGAAGCTGGAGCTGGTAAGATTGGTAACTACAGAGAATGCTCTTTCCAAGAGAAAGGAATTGGTACATTTACTCCTGAAGAAAATTCAAACCCTAAAATAGGTTCACACAATAAAAAGGAGGAATTAGAAGAAATTAAACTAGAAATTTATTTTGATAAAGGTGTAGAAAATAAAGTCTTAGATACCATAAAAGATTACCACCCATACGAAGAACCAAACTTCTTCATTCATGAAAACAATATCAAATCTAGAGAGGTGGGTTCTGGAATGATTGGAGAGAGAGATATTAATTTTCAGGAATTACTTCAAGAGATAAAAAAGACATTTAAATGTGGAAACATAAAATACACACAAATTATAAATGAAAAGGTAAAAAAAGTTGCTGTCTGTGGTGGATCAGGAAGCTTTCTAATTAAGGATGCTATCAGAAGTGGTGCTGATGCATTTATAACTTCAGATTTTAAGTATCATGATTTTTTTGAGGCGAATAATCAAATAACATTAGTTGATATTGGACATTACGAAAGTGAGCAATTTACAAAAGATTTAATTTTTGAATTTTTAAACAAAAATTTAATTAATATTGCACTTCATTTATCAAATGAGAACACTAATCCGATAAAATACTTTTAATTACATGGAACAAAACGTAGAAAAAAAACTAAAAAATTTACTTGGACTCCAAGAGATAGATTCTAAAATTTTTGAAATTAAAAAAGTTAGAGGTGCATTACCTGATGAAGTGCAAGACCTTGAAGACGAATTAGTTGGCTACAATACTAGACTAGATAACTTTAAAAATGATATTGATGAGAAAAATAACGAAATCGAAGATTTAAAAAATAAATCTTCTGATGCTAAAAAACTCATCAAAAAGTATAAGGACCAGCAAATGAACGTAAGAAATAATAGAGAGTACGACGCTATCTCTAAAGAAATTGAACTTCAAGAGCTTGACTCTAAAATTTTCGTTAAGAAATCTGGTGAAAATGAAGTCAAAATAGAGGAAATAAATGAGCAGGTTAAGGCTACTAAGAAAGTAATTAAAGAAAAAACTCAAATTCTCAAAGACAAGAAAGCAGATTTAGACGCTCTCTCTGGTGAAAGTCAAGAAGAAGAAAAAAAATTAGGTACTTTAAAAGCAAAAGCTGCTAAGAAAGTTGAGCCAAGTCTTTTACATTCATATGAGAAACTTGTAGAAAGACAAAGAAATGGTCTTGCTGTAGTAAAAGTGTCGAGAGGAGCTTGCGGTGGTTGTTTTAACGTTGTTCCAGCTCAAAGACAAGCAGAAATCAAAGAGAAAAAGAAAATTATACTTTGTGAATATTGTGGAAGAATTCTTGCTGATGTAATAGCTGAAGAAGTTGTGGAGAAGCCAAAGAAAAGAACTTCAAGAAAGAAAGCTGCGCCAAAGAAAGCTGCATCAAAGAAGTAATTTACTTAATGTGATCTCTTAGATTACTCCCTAAAATTTCATATTTACCATCTCTATACTCTAATATATATAAACCAGTATTTGAGTGTATATACTTATCCATTTTAGTTAAATCATTATCAATAATTTTTGATAGCAATATCCTAAGTGCTCTTCCGTGAATACACAATAGTACAGTGTCATGATTATCTTCTAAGACTTTATTAAATCCTTTAACAAGTCTAACAGACATCTCATTAGGAGATTCTCCCTCATCAAACTTATTATCTAAATTACCAGCTAACCAGGTATCAATAAGCTCTGCGTAATCTTTTAAATCGTCACTTTTACCTTGATTAACACCCCAACTTATCTCGTTAAACTCTTTAAGCTTTTCACATTCAACACCATTCTCAGTAAACCTTTTTATAGTCTGAAATGTCCTCTTAAGGTTGGACACGTAAATCTTATCAAAATTTACATTTTTGTAGTAGTCGTAGAAAGATTCTGCTTGATCATCACCAACATCATTGATGTCACTATCAACCTCAGAACCTTGAATAATACCTTTTCTATTATATTCTGTCTCTGCGTGACGAATGATATATAGCTTCATTAAATGAAGAATAGGTTAAGTGAAATTATATAAAATATACAGAAGAACGTCTGAAGCATTATTGTCTGGATATTAGCATTTACTAGCTCTCTCTTCTGATAATTCTTCATTAGCTTCATAAATATAGATAACCCAAACAGATAAAGGACTGCGTTTCCAATAAGAAATACGTTTGAGTTAAAATTATCGTGAACATTTAGCAAGTCGTTTAGATATACAGATGAGTAGAAAGCAAGTGATAAAATGACTAAATAGCCCCATCTAGCAGCTTTCTTTCCTAATGTTACGACAAGGTGATTTTTTCCTGTCTTAGCATCACTTTCTGCGTCAGGAAACTGATTAATGTATAATATGTTAGTAGTTAAAAACCCAAATGGTACACCTAATAATAATAACATATAAAATTCATTTGATAAAAATACAATTGTTTCTGCTGATATGGCATAACCGGTACCTAAAGTAAGTAGTGGTCCGAAAGCAAGAAAAATTGCTAACTCACCTAATCCTCTTCTGGCTACTAGTCTCAATGGTCTAGCAGTATAAAAATATCCTAAAAATAAACCTGATAAACCAACAGCTAAAGCACCTTCGATATTAGTTGTACCTCCAGTTACCTGATAAATATTGTAAAATAACATCCCAGCAAAGAGAAGAGATGCTATCAAGAGCGATGTAGCAACTGTCTTAGTCTTATTTAGAGTTATAATTCCAAGTTCTATAGCTCTACTTCCACCTGTAATAGCTGCGCCACCTGGCTGAAAATATTCGTTATTAGCTTCGTCAGTACCATCACTAACATCAAAGTAGTCATTGAAAACATTAGATGAGAGGTGTAATAATAATACACCAAAAACAGCTAACAACAAGCCTATAACACTAAATAATCCATCACCAAGACCAGCATAATAAGCAGCTATAGCTAGTATTGGGAATATAGAAGCACTAGTGAATGGAACTCTAGTTATAGCAACTCCCTTAATAATTTTTGTAGAAAGGTTAATCGGTACTGTTACGTCTTCTTTGATAACCTCTGTAACACCACAATAACCTGTTTGTGCTTTGCTCTTGCCATCTGCAAAAGTTGGTCTTATGCTTATCTTAGCATTAATTTTTGTTCCATCTTTCTTGAGGAAATACGTTTTACCAACAAATTCACCTAGTTTGTCTGCAGTCGCTAACCAGTTTCCAACATTTTGAATTACAATCTCTCCTGGTGAAAATATCGATACTCTTTTTTTTCCAATAATTTCTTCCTTCTTATATCCAAAGATCTTTACAGCGTCGTCGTTCATTGTTAGAACTCTTCCCTCCATATCACAAGTAATTACACTTTTCATAACATTAGTTTATTTAGTTTATAATATGTATATATTTTATACTGAATTAAATAATTTAGGTTCAAATATTTCCGCAATTTATAGTTTTTTTTAATTGTTTTTATCTAAAATCTTAATCATTCCATCTAGAGTGAGAGTAGGCAAGATTTCGTTAAAATATCCTTTAAGAGGTTTAGCAAATTTTGAAAGGCCACCAGTTGCAATTACTTTCGTTTCTCCTGTCAATTCAGTCTTAATTTTATCAAGCATTTCCTTTACTAGCCCTACATATCCAAACATTATTCCACTTTGAATTGAATGGACTGTATTTTTACCGATTACTTTTTCTGGTAGTTCAATATCAATAGAAGGTAATTTTGCAGTGTTCTTATACAGTGAATTAATTGCTGTCTGGAGACCAGGAACAATATTAACACCGAGGATTTCATTTGATTTTGAAATAGAAGTGAATGTTAAAGCAGTACCGAAATCAACAACAATTACATTTGAATTATACATAGAAGATGCCTCTACAGCATTACACACCAAATCAGTTCCAATTTCATTTATATCATCAATTTTAATTTTAACAAGATTCACTTGTTTTGGTTTAATAATCATTATGTTTTCAGAGAGCATATCACTGCATGATAACCTTACGACATCAGTTAGAGTAGGAACAACACTACTAATGACTACAGATTCTACATTAGACGGGTTAAATTCATTGAGAGAAATAATTTTCTTAAGTTTATTCTTAAATGACCAGTACGTAATATTTTTCCTCGAGCTCAGCCTATAAACCTTCTCCCACTTACTATCAACAAATAAACCAATGACAACATTTGAGTTTCCAATGTCAACAGCAACCTTAATCTTTTTCATCAAATAAATTTAATTGGTCAGTATCTAAATCTAATTCCAGAGTTTCACCGACATCATAACTATCATCTTTCTTCTTATCTGGAATCTCATTCTTTGTTTTCTCTTTAATTTCACCAACTTTCTCCTCTACTTTATTATCAATTTCTTCTGCTACATCAACGTCTTTCCTATTCAAAAGAGAAAATGTCCCTGATCTAATCTTATCTAGAGTTATTTTATTTCCTATTGACTTCCAACCTTTTACATCAATAAATGTATCTAGATCTATTTCAGAGGGTTTCAACTTTTTATTAGAGAAATATTTAAATGATATAGTTTCTCCTAGTTTATATGTGCAATACTCAAGCTTTGACCCTTTCTCTTGAGATATAAACATAAACTTTTTATTCATGGTATTAGTCTCTACTTTGAATCTCTTTACGTAATATTTTTTTAGCTTACCCTCATAGTATATTGCAGATAAAACACCTTCTGGAGAGTATTTATCAAGAAAAAGTACGTTGTTCCAATCGTATCTATTGGTTAACTCAAATGAGGTTAACTCATATTGTCCATCTTTATATACTACAATAATCATGTCTTCACCATTAAATTTTCCGAGATATTCTCCCCTGTTCTCAGTATTTAATCTTCCTATGGAGTTATCATAATAAATTTTTATACCGGATAATGTAGAGACTCCAACACTCTTCTCCTTTACGGCTCTCACCCTGTACTTAGATAATATATTACCTTTGGCTGCCTTACCCTTTATCTCAATTTCAGAGAAGTCATAATCAAAAACTTTTTTTCTTGCTTTTTGAGATGCGTGTATGTGTACAGTAACAATTTCAGACTCTCCGTTAGGTCTCGGAGCCATGTAAAGGAGTTTAGAACCTTTCTCACTCTTCCCTACATTATAAATCTTTTCCTTAGTTGCAGAGGTTACCTGAAACCTTTTGACGTATGAGAATCCTGTCTTAGAGTCCAAATAAGCAGCATTAAAGACCATTCTTTTGTCTGACTTCTTCCAAATTTGAGTGAGTACTATATTTTTTCCAACAAATACTTTATCCTGAATTTTTACAATTTTATATGAACCATCAGCGCAGAAAGTGATAATGTCATCGATATCAGAACAGTTACATACAAACTCTTCCTTCCTAATACCATACCCAATAAATCCTTCTTTCCTATTGACGTAAAGTTTGACATTATTTGCTGCGACAGATTTTACCTTTATAGTATCAAACTTTATAATTTCAGTTTTTCTCTCCCTACCTTTTCCGTATTTATTGAGGATGTTATAGTAGTAGTCTATCGTGTACTCAACAATATTTTTAAGGTTTTTAATTGTCTTATCAAGCTCCTCATTTAACTTAATCAGAGTATCATTAAGTCTATCTTTATCATATTTAGATATTCTCTTGATTTTAATCTCTGTAAGTTTAATAATATCATCCTTTGTAATTTCTCTATAGAAATCTTTTTTAAACGGGTCTAAACCCTTATCTATAGTATCTATAACATCATTCCATGTCTCACACTTCTCGATCTGTTGATAAATTTTATTTTCTATAAATATCTTCTCAAGAGTAGAGAAGAGAATTTTTTCTTTTAACTCGTCTCTTTTGATCTCTAACTCCTTCTGGAGTAGTTTCTTTGTTGAGTCAGCAGAATATTTTAAAATTTCCTTTACACCCAAAAACTGTGGCTTCTCCTGAACAATAACACACGCGTTAGGGGAAATAGACACTTCACAATCAGTAAAGGCATATAACGCATCTATAGTGATACTTGGGGACTGATTCTTATGAAGATGCACCATTATCTCTACCTTGTCAGAGGTGTTATCTACTACTTTTCTAATTTTTATCTTACCCTTGTCATTTGCCTTAATTATAGAGTCAATAAGACTTGTTGTTGTCGTGTTATGAGGGATGTCATCAATAACTAGTGTTGACTTATCTATCTCTCTAATTTTTGCTCTCACCCTTATTTTACCACCTCTCTTACCATCATTATAGTCTGTTATATCTACCATACCACCATTTGGGAAGTCGGGGTAAAGCTTAAAAGATTTTCCCTTCAGGTACGATATTGATGATTTTATTAGTTCACAGAAGTTATGAGGCATAATCTTCGTTGACAAACCTACAGCAATACCTTCAACTCCCTGAGCTAAGAGAAGAGGAAACTTTACAGGAAGATTTACAGGCTCTTTCTTTCTTCCATCATACGAGAGTTTCCACTCTGTAGTCTTCTCATTAAAAACAGTCTCTATCCCAAATTTTGATAACCTAGCCTCTATATATCTTGACGCAGCAGCTTTATCTCCAGTCCTGACATCTCCCCAATTACCCTGAGTATCTATAAGAAGATCTTTCTGCCCTAAATTAACCAAGGCATCTTCTATCGAGGCATCTCCGTGAGGATGAAACTGCATACTGCTACCTATGATATTTGCACATTTGTTGTATCTACCATCCTCTATATTATTCATAGAGTGTAAAATTCTTCTCTGGACTGGTTTAAGCCCATCATCAATAGATGGGATTGCTCTCTCTAGAATTACGTAAGAGGCGTAGTCTAGAAACCAGTCCTCGTACATTTCAGATACTGGATTCTCAGTATTTTGGGTATTTTCTAAATTGTTATCAATATTTTCTTCGCTCATTCTTCGATATCAATTAAATCTTTCTCTACACGTAACTTGTCAATTATAAATTCCTGTCTCTCTTGCGTATTTTTACCCATGTAGAAAGAGAGCAATTCATTTATCTTAGATTTTCTATTTAAAATAATTGGATCTAGTCTTATGTCATCACCTATAAAATTTTTAAACTCAGAAGGAGATATTTCACCGAGACCTTTAAATCTAGTGATTTCTGGATTTTTACCTAACTCCTCGACAGCCTTATTTCTCTCTTCGTCATCGTAGCAGTAGAATGTTTTCTTCTTATTTCTTACTCTAAATAGTGGTGTCTCAAGAATATAGACATGCCCCATCTTTACCAGATCAGGAAAAAATTGTAAGAAATATGTTAGGAGTAGCAGCCTAATGTGCATTCCGTCGACATCTGCGTCTGTAGCTATAATAATTTTATTGTATCTAAGGCCTTCTAGTCCATCTTCAATATTTAGAGCGTGCTGGAGGAGATTAAACTCCTCATTTTCGTATACTATCTTCTTAGTATGGCCAAAACAATTAAATGGCTTTCCCCTGAGGCTAAAAACAGCCTGAGTCTGCACATCTCTAGACTTAGTGATAGAACCACTAGCAGAGTCACCCTCCGTTATAAATATCATGGAGCTACCTTTTAGCTCATCGTCTCCCCTCTTATCATTTAGGTGAATCCTACAATCTCTAAGTTTCTTGTTATGGACTTTTGCCTTCTTAGCTCTCTCGTTAGCAAGCTTTTTAATTCCTGCTATCTCTTTCCTCTCCCTCTCGGACTGAAGAATTCTCTTTTGAAGGGCCTGAGCTGTTTCAGGGTTTTTATGGAGGAAGTTATCTAGCTCCTTCTTTATAAAATCGTTAACAAAAGATCTTACTGTCTGGCCTTTTGGGCTAATATTTAAAGATCCTAACTTCGTTTTTGTCTGTGACTCAAAAACAGGCTCCTGAACTCTTATGGCCACTGCACCTGCAATACTAGCCCTTATGTCTGTTGCGTCATAATCTTTCTTGAAGAATTCTCGCACAGCCTTCACAATAGCTTCTTTATACGCTGCGAGGTGAGTTCCTCCCTGGGTAGTGTACTGACCATTAACAAAAGAGTAGTACTCCTCACCGTAATTATTAGTATGGGTTAAGGAACACTCAATATCTTGCCCCTTGAAGTGGATGATAGGATACCTAAGTGCTTCTGGGTCTGTCTTACTCTCAAGAAGGTCTAATAAACCATTTTCTGAGTGGTACTTCTTTCCGTTATAATTCAGGGTAAGGCCTGAGTTAAGATAAGCGTAGTTCCAAATCTGATCTTCTAAATATTCTGGTATATAATTATAATTTTTAAAGATAGAATTATCTGGCTCAAATATTATAGAGGTACCATTTCTCTCCTCTGTCTTCTTAATCTTATCGTCTACAATAGTATTTCCCTTCTCAAACTGAGCATGTTTTATTTCTCCCTCTCTGAAAGATTCAATTTGAAATTTTGTAGATAGCGCATTCACTGCCTTCAATCCCACACCATTTAATCCAACTGATTTCTGGAAAGCTTCAGAATCATATTTACCTCCAGTGTTTATCTTCGATACGCAGTCTATTACCTTACCTAGAGGAATACCCCTTCCATAATCTCTCACCTCTACCTTATGATCTTTAACCTTTATCTTTATGACCTTACCATGACCCATAAGATGTTCATCTATAGAGTTGTCAATAACTTCTTTTATCAATACATAGATTCCATCATCTTTTGCTGAACCATCCCCTAATTTACCGATATACATTCCAGGGCGTGTACGTATGTGTTCTTTCCAATCGAGCGACCTAATACTATCCTCGGTATACGTATTTTTCCTGTTTTCCATTCAGGAATTAAAGATAAGAACGAATTATAATAAATGCAGTTTTTAACTAAAAAATATCGAAAGCTTTTAGTCTAATTGAGTAAATAGGTACGTCATTTCTCACACTGTTGCCGATGAAGTTATTAATAAAAATTTCAAGTGACGCGTTGCCATAAAAATTCAGGCTCAAACCACCAAAAACTTCAACTAAGTCTCTTGAACCACCCATTATAGAAATACTTTCTGATAGAGGGATTTTAGCACCAAATGAGTAGAAGTTTGGCTCATCATCAATTATCACATAATTACCACTTAGTGAGAGCATACTACCTCCTAATGGCACATCGTACGACATAGTTGCGATAGTAGCATTTCCAAATGGATCAAACTTTCCCTCTTGGTAGCTATATTTTTCCTCACCAGTAAGACCAATCTTTGTAGATAGCCCTATAAGAAAATTTCTTGTGTATATGGTGATACCTGGTGTAATTCCAAAAATCGACTGTTTGAATCCACTGTTAGACCAGTTCTGGTATAAAGGATCAGAAGTGTCCCAAGCGAGAAGATCAAATTTATCTTGAGAGATATTAGTCTTCATGGCAAACATAACATTCATCTCTCTATTTAGCTGCTGCCTATAACCAAGGGTAAGTCCGGCTGAGAGTCTTCTAAAAATATCATTCGAATAGTTTAGAAGGTCAACACTTGTCTGGAAGTGATTTGTAGTAATCCTCTGAGAACTTCTTCTACCACTATTGGATGAGAAATATCCTGGTGCAGGACAGTA
>JAYNOQ010000020.1:0-5177 GCA_038113315.1 Flammeovirgaceae bacterium
GCTGATGGTGGTGACGGATCATTAGATATTTTAAATTATTATAAAGATTTAAAACCAAATCAAGTTAATGTTAAAGATCCTTTATTTCGTAATATTAAATCAACCTATTATTCAGAAAATGATATAGCATACATTTCATTGTCCTCGGCATCAGGATTAGAATTATTGAGTAAAGAAGAAAGAAATTGTATGATAACCTCATCTTTTGGAACTGGTGAGTTAATTAATGACGCATTAACGAAAGGGTCAACTACAGTAAATCTTTTTATCGGAGGAAGTGCAACGAATGATGGAGCTATTGGAATTGCCTCGGCTTTAGGTTATAGGTTTTATGATTCCTCTGAAAATTTATTATCGCCAATTGGTGAGAATTTATCAAAAATTAAAAAAATAGATAAAAGCAATATAAAATTCGATTTTGAAAAAACGAGAATTAAAGTTATTTGTGATGTAAATAATTATTTATATGGTAAAAATGGAGCTGCTTATGTTTATGCCTCTCAGAAAGGAGCAAATTATTCTCAGGTTAAAGAATTAGATAAAGGTTTAAAAAATCTAGAGTCAATATTGATTGATCATAATTTTCCTAAAATTGGAAATATTCCTGGTTCTGGGGCTGCTGGTGGAGTAGGTGGGGGACTAGTTGCTTTTATGGATTCTAAATTAATATCTGGGATTGAAACTTTTATTGAAATATCTCAAATTGAAAGAAAAATTAAGAATTGTGACTTAATTATAACTGGTGAAGGTAAGTTAGACTCACAAACTAGATATGGAAAAGTTATAAGTGGTATTTGTAGTTTAGCAAAAAAATATAAAAAACCAATTATAGCGGTATGTGGAGATTCAGATATAGGAATCAAAAAAAGTTTAGGAATTAAAAAAGTGTATAATATTTTAGATAATTCAGATTCAATCGATTCTGCTATTAAAAATGCTAAATATTATTTATCAAAAATTGGTGAAAAAATAGCAGATAGTATTTAATAAAATTTTATTTCTTTATTATCGTTATAATTGCAAATCAAAAAACCAAATTGTGAAAAAAATTAATTTATTCTTTATCCTTACTTTAATAGTTGCAGCATGTAATAATGATGAGGAGAAACTAAAAACCTTTAAAGGAAAACTTGTGAAAAAAGGAATATGTATGAATTATGTAATTGAAGTTAAAGATTCAGATTTTCCTCAGGATATGTTAGAGAAGAAATGGACTGATGATTCTTCAGACAAAAAATATGAAAAAGTATTTAGATTACATAGTATCTGTGATTTTCCAGATAGTATTAAAGAAAATGACTCATTTGACTTTATTATAGATAATGATAAAAAAGATCAATTGTGTGCAGTTTGTTATGCTTACACACCAACTCCTGAAAAATCAGTTAGTATTACTGTTCTAGATTAAAATAGATTATTTTTATTAGATGGATCGTGCCATCAAGACAAAAAATATTGGACTAGTATCTGGACCATTATCATTCATTTTAGTTATTAATTTTTTTCATCCTGAAGGATTAACTCTAGAAGCTAATGCAATTTTGGCGTCTACAGTTTGGATGGCAATATGGTGGATTACTGAAGCTATTCCTATTTCAGTTACTGCTTTACTTCCTGTTATTTTATTTCCATTATCAGGAGGACTAGAATTATCAGAAACAACTGCATCTTTCGGTCATAAATATGTTTTCTTATATCTAGGTGGATTTATTATAGCAATTGCGATGCAGAAATGGAATTTACATAAAAGAATAGCATTAAATATTATAAGTTTTATAGGAACAGATGTTGTAAAAATTATACTTGGTTTTATGGTTGCTACAGCTTTCCTTTCTATGTGGATTTCTAATACTGCAACTGCTGTTATGATGTTACCTATTGCTATGGCAATTGTTGACCAGTTAAAGGATAACCCTAATACTATAGAAAATGAAAATAAAGTTTTTGGTAAGGCTTTAATGTTAGGAATTGCCTTTAGCGCATCGATAGGGGGGATCAGTACATTAATAGGAACACCTCCTAATTTAGTATTAGCAGGAGTTGTAGAGGAAACATTCGGATATGAAATAACTTTCTCAACTTGGTTTAAGTTTGGATTTCCTATTTCATTAATTCTATTATTTTTATGTTGGAAGTACTTAACAGGTATTGCATTTAAATTTGAACAAAAATCATTTCCAGGAGGACAAAAGGAAATTAGAAATCAATTACAAAAATTAGGCCAAATAACTTATGAAGAGAAATTAGTTGCTCTAATTTTTACAATGACTGCTATTGCATGGGTAACTAGAGATTTTTTATTAAAATTGATTGTCCCAGTAATTGATGATACAATTATTGTTATGATAAGTGCTTTAATAATTTTTTTATTACCAAATAAGAATAGAAACAGAAGACTAATTAATTGGGAAGAAGCATCAAAACTACCTTGGGGAATTTTATTATTATTTGGAGGAGGTATGGCATTAGCTTCTGGTTTTAAAGAAAGCGGTTTAGCACTATTTATTGGAACTCAAATGACTTTATTAGATGGAATAAACTTATTTTTATTGGTATTTATTTTGATTGCTTCTGTTAATTTTTTAACCGAAATAACTTCAAATTTAGCAACTACAGCAATGTTGTTGCCAATTCTTTATCCAATGGCAATGACTATAGATGTACACCCATTTATTTTGATGGTTTCAGCTGCAGTAGCTGCCTCTTGTGCATTTATGTTACCTGTTGCAACACCTCCAAACGCTGTTGTTTTTGGGTCAGGTTATTTACGTATTCCTGATATGGTTCGCGTTGGAATCTGGATGAATATTCTTTCAATAGTTTTATTGAGTGTGTTTGTATATTATATACTACCATATTTATGGGATTTTGATCCATTATCCTTTATGATTCCAAAGTAGTATCAGCAAAGATTTATATCTAAACTAAAAATTAATACGTTTTAAGATTAATGAATTATTTTAAGTTACTTTTTATTTTATTTTTTTTAAGTTGGAAAGTTAATTCTCAGCATATAAATTATTCTCAGTTCTATTCCTCACCTCTTAATTTAAATCCTGCAATGACTGGGTTAGGGGAGTTTGGAAGATTAGGTGTTATTTATAGAAACCAATGGCCAAATATTGGTGATGGTTTACATTATGTTTCTTCATGGATTGATTATAATTTTTTAGAATCAAATTTTGCATTAGGATTAAATTTTTCAAAAGAAAATCAAAATGTTTCTAATTTGACAACATCAAATATTTCTCCATCTATGGCATATGAAATTAATTTAAATTATAGGTGGATACTAAAATCCGGAATTCAATTTTCATATTCAACTTCTAATTTTAATAGTAATAATTTAGTGTTTTTTGATCAACTTGGTCAGGATGGAATTATATCTTCAACTAATGAAAACTTAATTTTCTATGATAGAAGAAGCTATTTAGGAGTTTCAGTTGGAATATTAGCTTACTCAAAAAATATGTGGATTGGTGGTTCCTTATTTAATTTAAATAGACCTGATATTTCTTTTTTAGGTGAAAACTTTAAAATTGAGAGGTTATATTCATTTCATTTGGGTTATAATTTTGAAGACTTAAAATTATCACCATCAATTCATTATAAACAACATTTAGTGTTTAAGCAATTAGATGTTGGAACATATTTTGATATGAATCCAATAAGTATAGGATTATGGTACAGGGGGATACCAATTGATTCAAATAACACTATCAATTCTTTAATAGGTTCAATGAATTTAAATATGAGTAATTTGAATATTACATATAGTTATGATTATAATTTATCTGATATTTCAAATATTTCAGGAGGATCTCATGAAATTTCTTTGATATATAATTTTCATTTTTTTGGAAAAAAGTTACCACCTAAAAATGTTAGATATTTAGAATGTCCTATACCTAATTTTTAAGTAATTTTATCTATGAGTTCTGAGGCAATTCTTCAAATAATATTTGCAATTATTATTTTAAATTATCTAGTTGATTTACTAAGTGGATTGCTAAATTACAATAGTTTTAATAATAAACTTCCTGAAAATGTAAGTGATATTTATAACGATAAGGAGTACTTGAAATCTCAAGAATATAAAAAGGAAAACTTTAGATTTAATCTAATTACCTCTTCTTTTAGTTTTATCATTTTAATTGTTGTTTTATATAATGGTTATTTTGGAGCGCTTGATTCAATAGTTAGAAATTATACTTTTGAAAATGAAATTAGTCCCTCTATATTATTTTTCTTTTCAATTTATTTTATAAATGATTTTATATCTATTCCATTTCAACTCTATAGAGTTTTTGTCATTGAGGATAAATATGGATTCAATAATATGACAATAAGTACTTTTATATATGATAAATTAAAAGGTTATTTCTTGTCTGTAATAATTGGCTTATTATTATTAGGACCTATACTTATTCTAATTTTACTTTTTCCTCAAAATTTCTGGATTTATGCTTGGGTTCTTCTTTCTGGATTTATGATTTTTTTAAATATGTTTTATACCTCATTAATTGTTCCATTATTTAATAAGTTGACTCCCCTAGAAGAAGGAGATTTAAAGAAGAGTCTAAATGACTACGCAAGTAATGTTGGTTTTTCTCTATCAAATATATTTGTGATTAATGGTTCGAAAAGGTCTAATAAAGCAAATGCTTTTTTTACTGGTTTTGGAAAGAATAAAAAAATTGTTTTGTATGATACTTTAATTAAAAACCATACAATTCCTGAATTGGTAGCTGTTCTGGCTCATGAAGTGGGTCATTATAAATTAAAACATGTAATATCTAATTTATTTGTTTCAATTATTACCACAGGATTAATGTTATTCTTAATGTCTAAAATTTTGTTTAATAGTGAAGTGAGTTATGCTTTAGGAGGTAATGTTTCTTTTAGACATTTAGAGATACTAGCATTTTTCATATTGTATACACCAATTAGTAGGGTAATTAATATTTTGGCATTTATTAAAAGTAGAAAGAATGAATACGAAGCTGATAATTTTGCAGTAACCACTTATAAGAAATCACCTATGATAAGTGCATTAAAAAAATTATCAAAAGATAATCTTACTAATCTTACACCTCATCCTTTATATGAATTTATTAATTATTCTCATCCATCTTTAAGTAAAAGATTGAAATCAATTGAGAAGATTGTTTAATTAT
>JAYNOQ010000020.1:5277-15204 GCA_038113315.1 Flammeovirgaceae bacterium
TTTAATTATATGATTATATAATTTTCTCTATACCATATCCATCTAGTCTATTTCTATAATAGAATAACATTTTAATATTCTTAATTATTATTTTATCTTTTTTTAACTCCAAAGGCCTTATTGCATGATAAAGTCCCAAGTTTTTACATCCAATTTTTATCTGATCATCAATAGATAGCAATAACTCATCTGATATTTTTAACTTTTTCTTCTCCGATAAATTTTTTACTGATTCTAGTACATTTTTATACTTAGTTTTGAAATATTCTATATTAAGAGTTAGTTCATCCTCTGGAAGTTCGATGATATTTTCAACATCCATCTTTCTGAATTTTTTTCTAATAATTTCAAATGAAGTAAAAGATAATATTAGACTTGAAAAAACAACGGTTCCAGCCATAAGTTCATCGATTATTTTTTCTGATAAATTATTTAAGATTTCTGTTTTATTATTTTTTTCAAGAGATAAATTATTTTTATTAATTGGGTTACCATCCTTATTCACTCGATTACCATAAATATCTAAAGGGTTACCAAAAGTAACTGCCATTCTATTTGAGCGAGTAAAGTATTTAATTAGAAAAGTAAATATTTTAAAAGTGTTTGAATAGCCTAAATCTTTGTTGAGTTTGTTTTTAGATAAATATTGATTAATTAAAGCAGGTCCCTCTAAAACAAACTGATAATTAAAAGTTACTGGAACTATATAAATTTTTTTATTTTCTTTATTTAATTCTTTTTGAGCTTCTAAAGTACTTCCTAATAATCCTAATTTTAGATTTTTCTCAATTGATCCTGATCTTGATCTAGTACCTCCAGGATAAAATAAATTATGACAACCATTAACAATTGCTCTTTCTGTATATGTTTTAAGAGTTTCTAAATATAAAAAATGTTTTTTTCTTCTATCAACTTTATAAGCTCCCAAGCTATTAAAGAAATAGGCAAAAATTTTCAAATTATAGAGAACTAAACCGGCTCCGTACATAAATGCTGGTAAACCTAAATGAGATATAATCCAACCAATTAATGCAGAATCTAAATGAGAGAAATGTGTTGGCACCATTACAATTGTACCAGTTTTAGATAGCTTTCTTAATCTTTTATGTCTACCAAATATTTGAATTGTACTGTCTAGATTAAGACTGCCTAGGGGGTTTCTAAGTCTGGCAGTATTTAATAATCGAGCTAAGAATGAAGTGATTAATCTTTTTGCAAAACCATGATGACTTCTTTTAAAATTTCCGGTAATTTCTTCAGTATATCTATCTATAACAATTGGTAAAATTTCATTTTTAATTTTTGGATTATTCTTATCACTCTCAAATTCAATAATCTTATCTTTTAATGTGTACCAAAATTTTTTATCATCTGCTGGATCTGCCTTCCATGATTTTTTTGAAATTCTAAGTTTTTCTTTGTAGACAGTATTAATTAGTTCGTCATATAGCTCTTCAGGTTTTATTTTTTCAAGTATTTTAATTTGAGATTTTTGGGAAACCTCATTCATAAAGCCTTTTCTGTCTTTGAATAGCTGAACTATAGGCCAAAACTTTGATTGCTTTACAATCTTTTTGTATTTCTTTTTGCTGTTTTTTTTTATATCGTTCATCTTTTTTCAAATAAATGACGTAGTATATAAAGTTAATTCAAGTTACTGTTTTTTTATGAATCTTACTGATATTGAGTTGCCCATTAAAAAAGAGATGAACGATTTTAAAATAAAATTAAAATCATCTCTTTCCAGTAATAATTCAATAATTGATACAGTAGTAAATTATATTTTAAAGAGAAAAGGAAAACAAATAAGACCAATTTTTGTTTTTTTAACTGCAGGCTTGAATGGTAAAATTACGGATTCAAGTTACAGAGCAGCAATTTTAATTGAAATTTTACATACTGCAACTCTTATTCATGATGATGTTGTAGACGATTCAAATTATAGAAGAGGTTATTTTTCAATAAACGCATTATGGAAAAGTAAATATTCAGTTTTAATTGGAGATTATTTACTTTCTAGAGGATTAGAGCTTTCTGTTGAAAACAATGATTTTAGATTTTTAGGGGTTTTATCTAATGCTGTAAAAAAAATGAGTGAAGGTGAGATAACTCAATTAAAAAAATCTAAAAGCTTAGATATAGATGAGAGTACGTATTTTAAAATAATTAAAGAAAAAACTGCTAGTTTATTTTCTTCTTGTTGTAAAATGGGTGCTATATCATCAAAAGCATCAGAAAAAAACATCATATTAATGGAGGAATTTGGATTATTGGTTGGGCAAGCATTTCAAATTAGGGATGATTTATTTGGATATTTATCGTATGATACTGGAAAACCTTCAATGAATGATTTTAAACAAGGAAAAATAACTTTACCTCTAATTCACTCATTATCAAAAGTCAATTCAACTAAAAAAAATGAAATAATAAAAAATCTTAAAAATTATAAATCAATTGAAGAAATCATATCATTTGTGAAAGAAAATGATGGAATTGATTATAGTGAAAAAATAATGAAAGATTTAGTAAATAAAGCATCAAAAATTTTAGATAAATATCCAAAATCAGATTATAAACAAAGTCTTCAAAAACTCTTAAGTTATACGATTAAGAGAGACATATAAATTTTTTTTTAAATAAGTGGGATAAAGTGGGGAAAAGTGGTGTAAAATGTCCAAATGTTTGTTACATTTGTCACTAAGTGGTTTATATTAATACTCTGATATGGCTTTTTTCACAGGCGAACATGAGTGTAAATTAGATGCTAAGGGTAGACTGGTTTTACCTTCAAGGCTTAAATCAGTCTTGCCTGAAGCTTCTAAGAAAAGTATAATAGTCAGAAAGGGTTTCGAATCTAATTTGATATTATACCCAATTACCGAGTTTCAAAATATTTATACCAGAATAAACTCATTAAATGAGTTTAGTTCTGAACAGCGTAAATTAAAGAGAAATTTATTTAGTGGTATTTCTCAAGTTGATTTTGATTCAAATGGTAGATTTTTAATTCCAAAAAATATGATATCTCATTGTGGAATTGAAAAAGAAGTTATTTTAATAGGAGTTGGTAATATAATAGAACTTTGGAATCCAATGACATATAAAAATAACTTAATTAAGGATAGTAAAGAATTCTCTTCCCTTGCTCAAAAATATTTAGATATTTAATGATTTATGAAATACCATGTTCCAGTTTTACTTAATGAATCAGTTAATGGATTAAGTATCAAACCTTCAGGAACCTATGTAGATCTAACTTTTGGTGGTGGTGGACATTCTAAGTTAATTTTAGAAAAATTAAATTTAAATGGGAAATTATTTTCATTTGATACAGATGATGATGCTATTAAAGAAAATAAAATTAAAAATGATAATTTTCACTTAATTCAAAGTAATTTCAAGTTTTTTGATCTTCATATAAAAGAAAGAGGAATAAAAAAAGTAGATGGAATTTTAGCTGATTTAGGAGTTTCATCTCATCAGATTGATAATAAAGAAAGAGGATTCTCTTATATGGGTAATAACAAATTAGATATGAGGATGTCAATTAAAAATGATCTATCTGCGGAGGAATTATTAAATAATTATGATCAAAATAGCCTTCAAAATATTTTATTTGAATATGGAGATATTAAAAATTCTAAAATAATTGCTAAAGAAATTATTTCTTACAGAGAAAAGAAAAGAATAAGAAATAATGAGGATCTATTTGAGGCAATTCAAAGCATTTCAGAAAAAAAGTTGAGTTATAAATTTTTATCGAAACTCTATCAGGCAATAAGAATTGAAGTAAATGATGAAATAAATTCATTGAAAGAGATGTTAGAGAAATCAGTAGAATTTTTGAATAGCTCTGGAAGGTTAGTTATAATTTCTTATCATTCTGTAGAAGATAGATTAGTTAAAAACTTTATAAATAAGTCAAGTTTTAATTCTGATTTTAATAAAGACTTATTTGGGAGAAAAATAGAATATTTCAAGAGAATAAATAAAAAGCCCATAGTTCCAACTGATGAGGAAAAAGCTTTAAATACACGATCAAGAAGTGCTAAACTTAGAATAGGAGAGAAATTATGAGTATAAAAGAAAATATAAATAATCTATTAGGCACATTAAAAAATCAATTACCGGTCTCATTTAATTTTGACATATTTAAAGTTATATACTTACTA
Source organism: Flammeovirgaceae bacterium (assembly GCA_038113315.1). GTDB lineage: Bacteria > Bacteroidota > Bacteroidia > Cytophagales > MED-G16 > MED-G16. The sequence goes on from JAYNOQ010000020.1 coordinate 9,450, forward strand.
TTTTTTTTAATTATATATATAAGTAATCAGCACTCAGTCGAAAAAAAGATTAGAGAAATTAGTCAATTAGAAAAAGAAGTTGAAGAGTTAAGAACAGACTATATAACTCTTAATAATAATTACATGTTTTCAAGAAAAGAAACAGAAATTTTAAAAAGAGTTAAAAGTTTAAAGTTACAGAGTTCAAAATTACCACCTGAAAAAATTACTATTAAAGAATGAATATTAAAAAAGAAATATTGTTTAGAGTCAAAATAGCTTTTGCATTTTTATTAGTTATAAGTTTGGCTATAGTATATAGTATTTTTAATCTCCAGTTTGGAGAGGGTGAGTATTGGCAATCAAAATCTGAAAATATCAATTTTAAGTTTGATAATATTAAAGCTAGTAGAGGAAATATTTTATCAGATGATGGTAGTATTCTTGCAACTTCATTACCATTTTATAAGGTTGCGTTAGATCCTTCAATAGCATCACAAAAATTATTAGATGAAAATTTAGATTCTCTAGCATTTTTACTTTCCTCTTTTTTTAAAGATAAAACCGCAAGTCAGTATAAAAACAATATTCTTACTGCTAGAAAAAATAAAAGGAGATATCTATTGTTAAATAGAAAAAAAATTGACTATCAAGAAAAAAAGAAATTAGCTAGCTGGCCAATCTTTAGGGATGGAAGATTAAATGGAGGAGTTCTATTTGAAAAAAAAGATGAGAGGTTTAGACCTTTTTCTAAATTAGGGTATAGAACAATAGGGTCTGTAGATGAAAATAATAAAGGAACTGTTGGGCTAGAATACAGTTTTAATTCTTACTTAGATGGAAAAGACGGAAAAATTTTAACTCAGAAATTAGCAGGAAATCACTGGATGCCAATTTATGACGGCTCCGAAATTCAGCCAAAAAATGGATATGACATTATAACAACTATAAATGTCAATTTGCAAGATATAGCGGAGTCTGCTCTTCTAAAAGGTTTAGAATTAAATGATGCAGATTATGGATCTGTTATTCTTATGGAAGTTAAAACTGGAGAAATAAAAGCGATTTCTAATTTTAGTAAAAATAAATCAGGTTACTATACTGAAAATTATAATTATGCGATTCAAGGAATGCATGAGCCAGGTTCTACTTTTAAATTAGCTAGCTTATTAGCATTTATTGAGGAAACTAATAGATCAGTAGATGATAGTGTGGATACTGGAGAAGGAGAATTAAGATTTTATACTGAAATTATGAAGGACCATAAACCTGGGGGATTTGGAAAGATTACAATTAAAGAGACATTTGAAAAAAGCTCAAATATAGGAGTAGCCATGTTAATTGATGATACTTTTAAGGACAAGCCTCAGAAATATCTAAATTATTTAAAGAAATTCGGATTTAGTAATAATTTTAATTTTCAAATCTTTGGTTCATCAAAACCTCAAATTAAAAATTATTCTGATTCTACTTGGAGTAAGGTTTCTTTACCATGGATTGCTCATGGATATGAACTGATGCTTACTCCTCTTCATACATTAACGTTTTATAATGCTATTGCTAATGGAGGGTATTACATTGAACCTCAGATTGTTAAAGAAGTAAAAAATGCAAATGAGACAATTCAAGAGTTTAAAAAATCATCCTCAGAAAAAATAGCAACAAAAAATTCAATTAAAATTATGAAGTCTTTACTAGAGGGTGTAGTTGAAAATGGAACTGCTGATAATATAAAACATAGTAATTATAAAATTGCTGGTAAAACTGGAACTGCAAAAAAAGTTGTTAATGGGAGATATGTAAATAGATATTACACTTCATTTGCTGGCTTTTTTCCATCTGAAGATCCAAAATATAGTTGTATTGTTGTAATTGATAATCCAAAAAAATATAGAATTGGTGGTAGTGATGTTGCCGCTCCAGTATTTAAAGAAATAGCTGACAAAATATTTATATCCGATGAAAAATATTTTGCTGAAATTAAAGATGAAGAATTTAAATTCTCTTTTCCACAGATAAGATCTGGATATAGAAAAGATCTTGTCTATTTATCCAACAATATGGCACTATCTAATCATTCAACGGATGAAAGTGATTGGGTTAGAACTAAAATAGTAGACAATTCAATTTATTGGGAAAAGATAAATTCTAATTCTATATATATTCCAAATGTAGTTGGAATGACCTTGAAAGATGCTATTTTTTTATTAGAGTCGAGAGGTTTGAAAGTATCTTTTAAAGGCAAGGGAAGAGTTAAATATCAAAATGTTCCCCCAGGTAAATTATCAAAAAATTTTAATTCAATTAATATAAATTTAGGATGAAAAAATTAATTGACATTTTAGAGGGTACAAAAATATTATCATCTAGTGGTGACTTAGATAAAATTATTCATGGCATTACCGATAATTCAAATGATGCCAATAAAAATTTTCTATTTTTTGCTATTAAGGGAAATGATTTTGATGGTCATGAATTTATTGAGGATGCAATATCAAAAGGCGTAAGTACAATTATTTGTACTAAACTCCCAGACAATTTGAATAAAAATGTTACTTTCATAATGGTTGAAGATATAAGAGAATCTGTTTATAATATATCTTCAAATTATTATGAAAACCCTGATAAGAAAATTAAAATCATAGCAGTTACTGGTACTAATGGTAAAACATCTATAGTATATTTTCTATATCAATTTTTTAAGTCTATTAATATAAAAGTTGGTATGATGTCAACAATAGAGAATAGAATAAATGACATTATTTTAGATGCTAAACTTACAACACCTAATCCTATTGAATTTTTAAAAATTCTAAATGAAATGGTTCTAAAAAATTGTGAATATTGTTTTATGGAGGCTAGTTCACATGCTATTCATCAAAAAAGGATAAATGGGAAAAAGATCTTTGCTGCTATTTTTTCAAATTTATCTCATGATCATCTTGATTACCATCAAACATTTAAAAATTATATAGATGCAAAAAAAATTTTATTTGATGATTTAGAAAAAGACTCATATTCAATCATCAACCTAGATGATAAAAGATCAAATTATTTGATTCAGAATACAAAATCCAAGGTTCTAACTTATGGACTAAAAAATATTTCAGATTTTAATGCTAAAATAGTTGAAAGTACCAGCGAAAGTATAACATTAAATTTTGGAACTGTGGATGTTACTTTTAATGTTATAGGTGACTTTAATGCATATAACATACTAGCCGTATATTCTCTTGCTAATATTTTAAAAATTGATAATGATATTATTCTTCAAAAATTATCCAAATTAAATAATCCAAGCGGTAGGTTCGAATTTTTAATTGGAGGAAATAATCAAATTGGTATTGTTGATTATGCTCATACGCCCGATGCTTTAGAAAATGTTCTAAAAAATATTTTAAAATTTAAGAAAAATAAAAAGCTCATAACAGTTGTTGGTGCTGGTGGAGATAGAGATAAATCTAAGAGACCAAAAATGGGAAAAATTGCTTCTCAATATAGTGATTTTGTCTTTTTTACTTCTGATAACCCAAGAAATGAAAATGAAAATGATATAATATCAGATATTATTAATGGTGTTGTAGATGATAATTATGAAATTGAAATTGATAGAAAGATTGCTATAAAAATGGCCTTTCAAAAATTTAAAACTAATTCAATTATTCTAGTTGCAGGTAAAGGACATGAGAAATATCAAATTATTGGAAACAAATCATTACCACATGATGATAAAGAAATTATTAAAGAGTTAATTTTATAAATAATGTTATATAACCTATTTGAGTATTTAAATAATAATTACGATTTAGTTGGATCTGGAGTATTTCAATATCTTTCATTTAGGGCTGGAATGGCTGCTATATTTTCTTTGATAATTAGCATTTTATTCGGTAAAAAAATAATAGATATACTAAGTAATTTCCAATTATCAGAGAATATAAGGGATTTAGATTTAGATGGACAAATAGAAAAAAAAGGAACACCTACAATGGGTGGAATTATTATTTTAATTTCTATTCTTATCCCAACAATTCTATTTGCAGATCTTGACAATATCTATATCCAGATAATGTTATTAGTTACTGTTTTTGTTGGTTCAATTGGATTTATAGATGATTATCTAAAGATTAAAAATAAAAATAAGGATGGACTCAAAGGAAGATTCAAGATAATAGGCCAGGTAATTATAGGTATAATTGTATCTTATATAATTATAACTAGTGATTCTATAGTAGTTAGGAATTTTACTGAATCAATTTCTCAAGAAAATCTCAAAGAAGGTATTGAACATTATGATACAAAAGACTTAATCACAACAATTCCTTTTGTAAAGGATAATGAATTTAACTATAAATGGTTATTACCTGGTGCTTTTCATGATTATACATGGATTATATATAGCTTAATAATAATATTTATAATTACTGCTGTATCAAATGGAGCTAATATAACAGATGGCTTAGATGGCCTAGCTGCTGGCACATCTGCAATTGTTGGAATTACTTTATCAATATTTATTTATTTATCTGGAAATATTATTTTTTCTGACTATCTAAATATTCTTTATATACCAAATATTGGTGAACTAGTTATTTTTTCTTTTGCTTTTGTTGGTGCATGTATTGGTTTTATATGGTATAACTCTTATCCTGCTCAAGTATTTATGGGAGATACAGGTAGCTTATCTATTGGTGCAATTATTGCTGTTTTAGCAATTATTGTTAAAAAAGAATTATTGATTCCTCTTCTTTGTGGAATATTTTTGATCGAAAATTTATCAGTAATTATTCAAGTACTTTATTTTAAACTTACAAAGAAAAAATATGGTGAAGGGAAAAGACTTTTTCTTATGGCTCCGTTACACCATCACTATCAGAAAAAAGGTATTCATGAAACTAAAATTGTTGCTAGATTTTGGATGGTTTCCATTTTACTAGCAATTATGACTTTGGCAACTTTAAAATTGAGATAAATTGATTGATTGGTTAAAGAGAAATATTCAGGGAGATAAATATATTTGGTTAATAGCTATCATTCTATCAGTAATAGGTTTACTTGCAGTTTATAGTGCAACAAGTTTACTTGCGTTTCAACAAAAAGATGGAAATACTGAATTTTTCTTAATTAAACATTTTTTATTAATTGCTTTCAGTTTTGTAGCCATGTGGTTTGCTCATAAAATTGATTATAAATATTATTCAAAGATTGCATTAATTGGTTTATATGTTTCAGTGCCTCTATTAATATTAACTTATACGTTTGGAGTTAATACTAACGAAGCCTCTAGATGGATTAGTATCCCAGTAATTAATATGGCTTTTCAACCATCTGATCTCGCAAAACTTTCTTTAATAGTTTATTTGTCAAGTTTTCTTGCAAAAAAACAATATGACTTAGATAAAATTAAAACTTTAATTATTCCATTTATTTGGATAGGAATAATATGTATGTTTATAGCTTTAGCTAACTTATCAACAGCATTGATTTTAGGAGCTACATCTATTCTTTTAATGTTTATTTCAAGAGTAAAAATTTCTCATCTCTCCCTCTTAATATTCTTTGTATTATTTAGTGGAGGAATTGCGCTATTAACAGGCCAAAGAGGCTATACTGCGATTAGTAGGGTTGAAGATTTTATAAATAAAAAAAACCTACCTTATCAACTTGAGCAAGCATATATAGCTGTATCAACTGGTGGTCTATTTGGTAAAGGTCCTGGAAATAGCAATCAGAAAAATTTCCTTCCACAATCATCTTCAGATTTTATTTACGCTAT
>JAYNOQ010000020.1:15304-23965 GCA_038113315.1 Flammeovirgaceae bacterium
ATTGGAATTATATTAAGTATAAGTAGGGAAAATGAAAGAGAATCAAGTTATGCATAAGCCAAAAAAAATTATTTTATGTGGAGGTGGTACTGGGGGTCACATATTCCCAATGATAGCAATTGCTGAAGAATTTAAAAAAGTAAATTCAGAAAATAAAATTTTATTTGTTGGATCTAATGATAGAATGGAAATGAAAATAATTCCTAAATATGATTTTCCAATATATGGATTATGGATATCTGGAATAAAGAGATCTTCACTAATTCTAAATATTTTGTTTTTGGGAATTCCTTTTATTTTGAAAAATATTACTCTTCCATTTAAAATATTGTTTTCAGTAATAAAATCAATATATATTTTAATAAAGTTTAGACCTGATTTTGTGATTGGTTTTGGAGGGTACTCATCTGGTCCTTTTTTATTAACCTCTCATTTTTTAAATTTTAAAACTGCTATTCAAGAACAAAATTCATATCCAGGCCTAACTAATAAAATGTTGTCAAAAAAAGTAAAATATATATTTACAGCATATGATAAAATAAATAATTTTTTTAATACCAATACAGTTTTCAATTTTGGAAATCCAATTAGAAATTTAAAAATAAAATCAAATGAAAATGCTCATAAATATTTTGGATTAGATAGTTCTAAAAAGACAATTTTAGTATTAGGAGGAAGCCTAGGTGCTAAAAATATAAATGAAGGGGTTTTAAATAATATTTCATTAATTAGAGAATCTTCATATCAAGTTATTTGGCAAACAGGTAAGTTTTATTATAAAAACATCCTATCAAAAAACATTAAGGATAAAAAAATAATAATTAAAGATTTCATTAATAGGATGGACCTAGCTTATAGTGTATCAGATATAATTATTTCTAGGGCAGGAGCTATTGCAATTTCTGAATTATGTGTAATTTCTAAACCTTTAATTTTAGTGCCATCGCCTAATGTAGTAGATGATCATCAAACAAAAAATGCAAAAGCAATATCAGAAAAAGGGGGATGTGTTCTAATTAAAGATTCAGATGCAAAAAATACAATGTTAAAAACAGCTTTTGATTTATTTGAAAATAAAAGTAAAATGGATAGTATGAAAAAATCACTATCAAAATTATCTTCTCCTAATGCTACTCAAAAGATTGTTAATAAAATTTATGAGATAATATGATAAATAAAATTAAGAACGGATTATTATTTATTATTTTAATTGTTTTTGTTTATTCATTAGTTCTTTTGTTTAAAAATAATGACAGTTCTAGTTTTAATAGGTTAATTATCAATGTTGACAGTTCATTTTTAGATAAAACTTTTATTGAAAATTTTGTTTCAAAGGAAATTCCATCTGATTCACAGAATATCAACTATAATGAATTAGAAAATAAGTTTTCATCAATTTCACATGTAAAAGGAGTAGCTATCTATAAAGATTTAATAGGAAACTTAAATATTGGAATTAGTCAATATGATCCAATAGCTAGAATCATATCAGGAAAACTTTCAGGTAACTATATAAATAATGAAGGACATATTTTTCCTATTTCTTCAAGATATTCAAAAAGAGTTCTTCTGTTACATTTGAATGATGAATTTTCGAATGATAAAAAAATGATTTCATCTGAATTTGGAAAAGATTTATTGGAAATGATAAATTATATTAATAATGATAAGTTCTTTTCTAAAATAATTTCAGAAATAGAGATAAATTCAAATAAAAATATTGTGATTCATCCACAATTTTCAAAACAAAAAATTATTTTTGGGTATCCCGATGATTTGGAAGAAAAGTTTGAAAAAATTAATCTTTTCTACAATAAAATTGTTCCTGCAAAAGGCTGGAATACTTATAAAACGGTCAACGTTAAATTTAAGAACCAAATTATTTGTGATAAAAGCTAGTAAATGGAAAAGGAGAAAAAATATTATACTGCGTTAGACATTGGGACTTCAAAAATATGTGCGATTATAGCAGAACAAACTGAAAATAATAAGTTAAGTATTATTGGATTTGCAGAAACCGATTCAGAGGGAGTATCAGAAGGAATGATTCAAAATCTAATCAAAGCAACATCAAAGATTAAAGAAGTAGTTCAAAAAGCTAGTGAAATGGCTAATGTACCTATTAAAGATGTTAATGTTGGCATTGCTGGTAAACATATAAGAAGCTTTAGTACTCACCATTCTATTGGTTTACAAAATAATGAAAATGAGCCCATAGAAATAAATTCAAATCATGTCAAAAGACTTGAGGAAAGATCTAAAATGGCTGTTATTCCTACTAATCATAAAATTATACATAGCATGCATCAAAAATTTACAATTGATGAAGATCATGATTCTGTAGATCCAATTGGTGAATTTGGAAAAAAATTAGAAGCAGATTTTCATATTATCAGTGCAAATAAAGTAGATATTAAAATAATGGAGGAATCTATTAGAAGATCAAATGTAAGATGTAAAAATTTAATTTTGGAACCATTGGCATCTAGTCTTGCCCTGCTCGATGAAAATGATAAAGAAGATGGGATATGCCTAGTTGATATTGGAGGAGGTACAACTGATATTTCAATTTTTCATGATAATATAATTAGACATACTGCAGTAATTCCTTTGGGCGGAGATATTGTGACTCAAGACATTAAAGAGGGACTAGGATTACCAAAACATCATGCTGAGGCTCTAAAAATTAAATTTGGAAAAGCCTTATATGTCAAGAGGCCTGTAAAGGAATTTGTTAAAATAAAAGGAGAAGGTCAGAGAGAAGATAAAAAAATATTACTTGATAATTTATATAAAATTATAGAGGCAAGAATGGAAGAAATTTTTGAGAAAGTTCATCAAGAAATTTTAAATAGTGGAATGAGTGAGAAATTATCTGCTGGTATAGTTATTACCGGTGGAGGGTCACAATTATTGAATTTAAAACAACAAGTGAAGTATATAACAGGTTTAGATGTAAGAAAGGGTTTCCCATCCTCATATCTTACAAAATCTGATATTGTCAACTTAGAGTTTCCAAAATACTCAACATCAGTTGGTTTATTATTATGGGATTATATTAATTCATTGAATCTTTTATCCAAAGATGAAAATGTCTCATTCAGAAAACCATCTTTACCTAAGGTCAATAATTTTGGTAAACTAGTAACGGAAAGAATTAAAGGTTTTTTAAAAGATGATGACCTTACTGAATTTAAAGATGAAAATTTATAATTAATTATGGCTTTTGAATTTGTCGTTCCTTCTCATCACAAATCAATTATAAAAGTAATAGGTGTCGGTGGTGGCGGTAGTAATGCAGTGAATTATATGGATTCTATCGGCATTAGAAATGTTGAGTTTATTATATGTAATACAGATATTCAGGCTTTACACTCATCTAATGTTAAAAGTCAAATTCAAATTGGTATGGAACTTACCAAAGGTTTAGGAGCTGGTGCTAATCCTGAAAAAGGAAGAGAAGCGGCTTTGGAAAGTAGTCATGAAATAAGAGAGTTATTGAGAAATGATGGAACTAAAATGTTATTTATTACTGCTGGAATGGGTGGAGGAACAGGAACAGGAGCTGCTCCTGTAATTGCTCAAATTGCAAAGGAACTTGATATATTAACCGTAGGAATTGTTACTTTACCTTTTGATTTTGAGGGAAAATCAAAAATGGATAAAGCTCTAAAAGGTGTTGAAGAGTTAAAAAAAGGATGTGATAGCGTAATAACTATATTAAACCAAAGATTAATTGAAATTTATGGAGATTTAAGCCAATCAATGGCTTTTGAAAAAGCTGATGATATAATTGCTACAAGCGCAAAATGTATAGCTGAAATTGTTACTATTCCTGGACAAATAAATGTTGATTTTGAAGATGTAAATACAGTAATGAGAAATGCTGGAACCTCAGTTTTAGGGTCTGCGGAAGCATCTGGAGATAATAGAGCTCAAGATGCAGTGGAAAATGCTATAAATTCTCCACTTCTTAATGATAGAGACATTAATGGAGCTAAAAAAATATTACTTAACATAGTTTCTGGAGGTGGAGATAATGAGTTAACTACTCGAGAGTTAAACACAATTACTCAACTAATTAATGATGCTACTTCTTCAAATGCTGAGATGATTTTTGGAACAGCTACTGATGGTGAATTAGATGACAGAGTTAGAGTTACAATTATTGCAACTGGCTTTGAAAATAATGAAATTCATATTGAAAGCACTGATTATTCACAAGATAATAATACATCTCAAACTCAATTATTTGAAGAAAATAAAGTTCAATTTGTAAAAAGAGACGATGAGGATCCTATGGAAGAAGTAATTCATAATATTGAAGATGATTACCAAGAGTCAGAGGATTCATTCGATACAGTTAGTGAGGAATCTGAATATCCCGATAAAACCGATGAGGTTATAATTGAAGAATTAGATTCTTCAGATCCTTTTGAATTTGAAGATTCATCGAATAAAAAAAATGAATATATTTCTAAAAGAAAAAAAAGAGTGAATAATCATAATAGTCAAAACTATGGTGATGAATCCCTAGAACAGAAGCTTGCCATTCCAGCTTATAAAAGAAAAAATATTAGTTTAGATGATGATGCATCCAGTGATGAAAGCAAAACTCTAGATTTTACTGAAGAAGATTAATAATTATTTATAAATTTACTCTCACAAATTTTATAAATAATGAATTTTATTGTTTCATCATCATATTTGCTTAAAAATCTAAATTCAATAAGTGGAGTTATCACATCAAATCCAGTTGTTCCAATTCTTGAGAATGTTTTGTTTGAAATAGAAGGTGGTAATCTTTTAATTACAGCTTCAGATCTTCAAACATCTGTAATGGTAGAATTACAAGTTGAATCCAAAGAAGATGGAAGCGTTGCAATACCTGCTAAAATATTAATAGAAACTCTTAAAAATTTACCAGAACAACCTGTTACATTTTCAATTGATGATCAAAATTATAATATAGAAATTAATTCAGATAATGGAAGATATAAATTAGCTGGTGAAAATTCTGCTGATTTTCCTAAAGTTCCAGGAGTTAATGATGGATACTCTTCAGACATTAATTCAGAAATACTTAATTCTGCTATTTCAAATACTATCTTTTCTACAAGCACTGATGAATTAAGACCTGCAATGACAGGGGTATTTTTTAAATTATCTTCAACCGGATGTACTTTTGTTTCTACTGATGGTCATAGATTAGTAAAATATATTAGGACAGATATAAAAGGAGATGAAGTTGATCATGATATGATCCTTCCTAGAAAATCACTAAACCTTTTAAAATCTATACTACCAACCGATAAATCTTCAGATATTAAATTAGATTTTAATGCATCTAATGCTTATTTCTCTTTCGAAAACATCAAAATGGTATGTAGATTAATAGATGAAAGATATCCTGACTATGACAATGTTATACCTAGTGATAATTCAAATACTGTAACAATCACTAAATCTGAACTTTTAGGATCATTAAAAAGAATTTCAATTTATGCGAATAAAACCACTAATCAAGTAAGATTTAAAATAACAGGATCTGAAATTTTAATTTCAGCAGAAGATCTGGATTTTTCAAATGAAGCAAATGAAAGAATTTCTTGTGAGCATGATGGAGATGATATTGAAATAGGATTCAATGCAAAATTTTTAATTGAAATGTTATCAAATATTGAATCTGAAAAAGTTATATTAAAACTTTCAGAGCCAAATAGAGCTGGTTTATTAATTCCTGAGGATATTAATGATAATGAAGATATCACTATGCTTGTAATGCCAGTAATGTTAAATGATAATGCTTAATTTACTTTTAACTTTTGTATTAAGCCTATTAACTTTTTCAAGTGAAATCAAAAATACTTCTTGGTTAAATATTGATAGTGATATTTATGAATTAAGAATATATTCAGATAATTATTTTACTGTCACAAAGTATAATTTGCAGTCTAAAGAATTTATTAGTACCAAGGGTGGATTTTACTCATTAGATGATCGATATTATGAAGTTTTAGAATTTAACTCTGAAGATTCTTCATCAGTTGGTGATACATTGTATTATTCAAATATAAAAATTGAAATAAAAAATGATTCTGGAAAAATGAAAATTGATGGTCAAAAATTCACAAAAAATCCAAATGAAGATCAGCTTAGTGGATCTTGGTTAATGAGTGGAATAGAAAGAAGAGGGGAGATGAGAATGAGAGATGTAAATAGACCGAGAAAAACAATGAAAATATTAGCAGGAAATAGGTTTCAGTGGATTGCTTATGATATTTCAAAAAAAGGATTTTATGGTACTGGTGGAGGTACCTATACAGCTGAAGATGGTAAGTATGTTGAAAATATTGAATTTTTTTCTAGAGATTCAAATACTGTAGGAAAATCTCTAGAATTCAATTTCGAATTAAAAGATGGTGACTGGCACCATAAAGGTTTCAGTTCTAAAGGTGATCCAAAATATGAAATTTGGACACAAAGAAAGCAGTAATTTATATAAGCGCATGTGGCGGAATTGGTAGACGCGCTAGGTTGAGGGCCTAGTGACTTATTTTAGTCGTGGAAGTTCGACTCTTCTCATGCGCACAATCTTTTTTTTAGTCAAATAATGAAGATAATTTCATTGCCACAGTCATTTCTCCACTTATTTTCATCTTTCCTGACATAAAAGCTCCCATAGAATCCATTTCTTTATTTAAAATTTTTCCGAAATCATCATTGCTAATAGTTATTGTACAATCTGCCTCTTGATTTTCATTATTAATAATTGTAGGATTTACAGTATCATCAATAAATATGCATCCATCATTGAAAACAAATTTAATTTTTGATTCAATTTTACCAGAGCTTTTAGATGATAGTTCTTTTACTTTCGCTGTTATTTCATTAAGATTCATAGTTTTAATTTAAAATTTTAATTTCATACATTGATGGCCACCATTTACCAGTGATTATTAATGAATTATTTTTCTGATTATACGCAATTCCATTCATTACATCTATAGTATTATTATAATTTTTTCTATTAAATATATTTTCAAGATTTATTTCTCCAATAACTAAACCTGAATTTGGATCAATAATTAGAATTAAATCCTTACCATATATATTACAATATAATTTACCATTGACTGTTTCTAGCTCATTAATATTTTCTACTTTACCGTTATTATTATAAACTTCAATTGTATTTTCCAAATCAAATGTATGAGGATTTCTAAAATAAATTTTTTCACTACCATCACTCATTACAATTTGATTATTTAATGTTGTTAATCCCCAACCCTCAGTTTGATAATTAAACTCTCCTATTTTCTCAAATGAATCTATATCATATTTAAACCCTTTTTTACTTTTCCAAGTTAACATGTAGATACTTTTATCATAAATTGTTATTCCTTCAGCAAAATAATTATCATCAATCTTTATTTCTTTAATTACATTTCCATTTATGGAATTTGTTTTTCTCAAAAAGGATTTGCCATATTGACCTGAGCTTTCAAAAAAAATATTATTATATAATATTAAACCTTGAGTATATGTATTTATGTCATGAGGTAAAATTTTTAAAATTTCATAGCTATACGATTTTGGTTTATCTATTGGGTATATGTAAACAGATTTAATATCAGTCTCTATTTTATTATTTGATAGCTGACGAATTATTTTAATTTGTTTCTTTCCGTACTTTATAAATTTATTACTTGAAAATCTAAATTTTTTATCAAAGTTTATGGTATCTCCCTCAATAATAACTTTAGAGTTAATTATATAATTATTTTTATTCATTGATTTAATTTCAATGAAAATAGAATCTCCTTTTTTTATGATTTCATTATTGGATGGAGAAATAACTTTTGTAAATGATTTTATTCGTGGTGAAACTGTCTTACTCTTTCTTTCATTCTCACAAGAAATCAATAAACAATTTAAAATCAAAAATATAATTTTATCTTTCATTTATTACTTGTTTTCCTTTTTCTGTCAAATTATAACCAATTCCTATTTCCCTGTTTTCATAATTAATTATTGAAATCTTTCTCATTAGTTTTTTGTTTAATAATGATGAAAATGATCTACTCAATGATGCCTTTGACCTTTTTAAATATTTACACTCACCTCTAATAATTCCTCTTTTATGATTTCCCTCTTTTCTAATATATTTTCTTTTTTTTATCTCAAATTTTTTTCTTTTATCACTCAAACTATCGAAAATTGAGGATTTTGATTCTATAAATTTTTCTTTAGGCTTAACGCCAAAAAAACTGACTATTGGTTCATAGAAGTAAATGTGTGCGTGTGAATTTGAATCTAATTCTATATAGCCATATCTTAATTTGAATTCAGAGTTAGTAGATGATTCTGAACCTTTTTTTATTTCAAGTAAGTCATCTATTGATGAATTAATTAGATCAAATTTTTTCTCTTTATTACTGTTAATAGGTGTGAATTTTTCTATTGCGTCACAACCAATATCAAGATTCTCATTATTTATATTTTCTAACGATTTTGAAAGAATAAACTTTTGAAGTTTGGATAAATACAATTTTATACTGTTATCGTATAAAATTATTTTTTTTATTGTTAATTTCCAAAAATTCCGCTTCCTCCTTGAAATTCTGATGAATCAAAGTTACCTCTTTGACCACCTCTTCT
>JAYNOQ010000021.1:0-18368 GCA_038113315.1 Flammeovirgaceae bacterium
AAATTAAAAATACATTATTTTTCATCATTTTTAAAAAAAGGATATATTCGTGTCCTTAAAAACGATTATGATTAAAAATATTGGAATTATTGGTGGATCCGGAAAAATTGGGACCACATTCAAAAATGCATTTGAGAATATAGGATTAAATGTGATGGTTACTGATCATAAAAGCAAAGATCAAGAAAATGATCTCATCAATAAATCTGAATGGATTATATTATGTGTTCCAATAGATAAAACTCTTGAAGTTTTTGATAGTATAAAAAATAAAATAAGAAAAGATCAGGCTTTTAGTGACTTTACATCTGTTAAGTCAATTTTAAGTGATAATACTTATGATTTTGAATTTATTTCTTGTCATCCTCTTTTTGGGCCTTTAAATAATATAATTGGACAAAATATCGTAACAATTCCTGTATTAGAAGGTTTATTTTATAATGAAATTAAAGATATTTTTGTTAAAATAGGATTAAAGGTTACTGAAATGAAATCTTTAGAAGAACATGATAAATATATGAGCTTAATACAAGGAATGACTCACTTTTCACATGTATGCTTTACAACAGCTATGAAAAAATTAGATTTAGATCTTAATAAAGTAATGGAAATATGTAGTCCAATATACCAATCTAACATTTCATTTTCTTCAAGAATTACTGGAGGTGATGAGAATTTATATACAAATATTATTATGGATAACCCAACAAATATTGATGTTCTTCAAATGTATCTTGACACATCTAATAAATTATTAGATATGGTAAAGGATCAAAATTATGACGAATTTAAAAGTAATTTTAAAGAGAACAGGGAATATTTAAAAAATCATATATCAAATATGATTGATCAAAGTAATTTTCTAATCGATAAAATGGCAGAGTTCAAAAAAAAGCCAAAATAAGTCATAACAAATATATTTTTTAAGAAAATTTATAGAATTCTATAAAACAATTAATTTTCAAAATTAATTCCGTTGGATATTTACTATATTAAGGAAAATTAAATAATTCAAATTATTAAGATCATGAAAAAATTTAAAACCCTATTTATTGTAGCTATAATTATTGATTTATTAGCTGTTGTCCCTTTAATATTAGTTTCATTTAATCCTGAAATGATGGAAGAAATGGTTTTTAGTCAAATGCCAGGAATTAATGATGCTGGAAAAGAGGCAATTACTTTAATTCACCTAGTTTTTGCTACAATTGCAGTTTCAATGTTAGTTGCTTTAGGAGTAGCAATTAACATTACTGTAAAAGAATCAGCGCAAACAGCTGCATTAATACTCTTCATAATTCATTTAGGATGGGTACTTCCAGATTGGTTATTTTTAATAACTGGAGAAATACACCCTCCTATTCCTGTTATGATTCTAAATCTTGTAGCTGCTTTATCTCTTGGATATGCATGGAAAAAAGGAGAATTATAAGCATATTATTACACAATAATTAATACCCTCTTTTAAGAGGGTTTTTTATTCTCATATTTTTAGTTTTATATCTATATTTCTACTTTAGTTTAAAATCTATTTTCAAAACCTAAATATTTAAATTATGAACAAAGTACTTAGAATGTTTAAATCTTTTTTAGCTAGGAAGAAAAGAAAAAAAACAAAAGAAGTTATTGAAACTTTAGAAAAGAGACAAAAGGCTCACATAAGACACCAGAAAGAGAAAATAAAAAAATTTCCGAATAATTATTCTAAACAAGCAAAAGAGTCACTTATAAAAAAGCTTAAAGTTGAGTAATCAGAATTCAATAAGAATTAATAAATATTTAAGTGAGAGAGGTCCTTATTCAAGGAGATCAGTAGATAATCTAATTAATCAGAAAAGAATATTAGTTAATGGCAAGTTTATAAAACCAGGTTTTAAAGTTAATAGTGATGATGAAATAAAAATAGATGGAGAAATTGTTATTAAGTCTAAAAAAAGAAAAAATATTTATTTAATCTTTAATAAACCTGTTGGAATTGAATGCACTACAAACCAAAAAATTAAGAATAATATAATTGACTATATTGGATATCCTCAAAGAATATTTCCTATTGGTAGGTTGGATAAAGACAGTGAGGGTTTAATTTTATTAACAAATGATGGTGATATTGTAAATAAAATTTTGAGATCAGAGAACAATAACGAAAAAGAATATTTAGTTCAAGTTAATAGAAAAATAACATCTGATTTTTTATCAAATATGTCTACGGGAGTAAAATTGAAAAACATTAAAACTAAACCTTGTGTGATACAAAAAATAAATAATTATACTTTTAAAATTATTCTAACACAGGGATTAAATAGACAAATTAGAAGAATGTGTAATCTATTTGATTATAAAGTTAAATCATTAATTAGAACGAGAATTATGAATATAGAATTAGGATCTATAAAAGCTGGAAGATTTAGAAAAATTCTACCATATGAATTAGAAGAACTAAATAAAATTCTCAAAAAATCATTTTAGTTAGATTTTGCTTTTTGAATATTCTATATTAGATTGATTATAAATGAATTTAAATATTGTTTTCATTAACCACGAAAACATTATAACCAAATTATTAAGATGAAAAACTCTCTATTATTTCTAATAGCATCATTTTTATTTTCTTGTTCAGATAAAGAACCTTTGCCATCGATAATAGATACTCCAGAAGAAGAAGAATGCTCTTCATGTATATGGAATGATGAATTTAATGGTTCATCTATCGATTCTGATAACTGGAATTTTGAAACTGGTTATGGAGATAATGGATGGGGAAATGATGAATGGCAACTATATACAAATAATAATGCTAAGATTAGTGATGGGAGTTTAATTATATCTGCAAAAAAAGAATCATTAACAATAGGTAAAAGAAACGGAAGTATTACTTCATCAAGACTAACAACTCAAGGGAAAGTTACAATTGGTCCAGGAATGAGAATTGAAGCTAGAATTAAAGGTCCATGGGGACAAGGAATGTGGCCAGCATTCTGGACATTAGGTAGTAATTTTCCAATTGTTGGCTGGCCAGCATGTGGAGAAATTGATATACTTGAGTATGCAGGAGGAAACCCGTTATCACATGAAAATAACAAAATAAATATTTCGACTCACCATTGGTCTCATAATGGAGATCATGCTTCATATGGCAATTCTATTACACATTCTCAACCATTATCAAGTAATTATAATATATATGAACTTATATGGACAAATGATTACATTGAGACTAGATTAAATGGAAAAAGCTTTCATGTAATTGATATAAAATCAGGGAGTGTTAATGAACCATTTCATGGAAACCATTTCTTAATTTTAAATTTAGCTGTTGGAGGAAACTTTTCTGGAGACCCTAATGAAAATACTGTGTTTCCACAGCAATTAATGGTTGATTACATTAGAGTTTATAATTTATAAAATGTATAGCTTACTAAATATTTCATATTTGTACATATTTATGGGTACACTTTGTATTGTTGTTTATTTTAATATTCCAGCTGATATTAACTCTGAATTTCTTTCAAGGTGGATACTTCTACTAAGCATTATTTATTATGTTCTTGGTATTTCTAGATTAAGAAGACATCTTAATCAAAAAAATAAAGATTAATGTTCAAAGCAGCTATTTTTGGGTCTACCGGGTTAATTGGATCTAATATATTAAAAGAGTTAGAAGATGATAAATATTTTTCAAAAGTAAATGTTATAACAAGAAAACCAGTTCAGTTAAAAGACTCGAAATTTCAAAATATAGTTATTGACTTTAATGATATTAATACTATTAAAAATTCATTAAATAATTGTGATATAGTATTTGTGAGTATAGGTACTACTCAATCTAAAGTTAATTGGGATCTTGAAAAATATAAAAAAATAGATTACGAAATACCATTAAATATTGCCTCTTTGGCTAAGAGCCTAAATATTAACAAGTATTTAATTGTTTCT
This sequence comes from Flammeovirgaceae bacterium, assembly GCA_038113315.1. GTDB lineage: Bacteria > Bacteroidota > Bacteroidia > Cytophagales > MED-G16 > MED-G16. The sequence continues at coordinate 3,934 of JAYNOQ010000021.1, forward strand.
TCTACTGGAGCAGATATTAATGCGAAAGGATTTTATCTTTCTTTAAAGGGTAAAATAGAGAATGATATTATTAAAATAGGAATAAAAAACACATATATATTTAGACCATCTTTATTAATGGGTAATAGAAAGGAAAAGAGAATTGGTGAAAAAATAGCTCAATATATTATGCCTTCATTTTCATTTTTTCTTCCAAGTAATTACAAACCCATTAATGCTAAAGATGTGGCTAAATCAATGGTAAGGTTATCAAAAACAACAATAAACACTACTAGGATATATCATTTTAAAGATATTATTTCCTCAATTAAATAAAGTGCTTATGCTTAGTTTTATTAAAAAACTTTTTTTTTATTTTCTACTTTTTACTGGAATTATATTATCTACCTCTCATTTAGGAGATAATTATATGGGAATTAGTGATGAAGAAGGTTATTTACTAACAATTGGTATTTGTTGTTTAACTGCTTTTTTCTTTGAGTATCTATTACCAAAAATTAAAAAATGATAGAATATATAAGATCATTTTTAGATGAAATAACTGTCCAAGCTTTACAAATTAATATTTTAATATGGTTGTTATTATGGATTATGATTAATCTCTTTAATTTTTTCAAAAATCAAAAATTAAAAATACTAGACTCAAAATATTTAAATGATTTTTATTTAATAGTATATTTTATTTTAAGTTTTTTAATAATTAGATATTATATAAAAATGAACTTTATTGATAAATACTTAAACTTTTAAAATGAACAGAATAACTACTCTTTTAATATTTCTTTTTTTTAATATGAATTTATATTCACAAGAGTATAATGAAACAATAGAATTTATAAGCTCAAATCCATTTTCATTGAATGACATTATTGAAAATTTGGATAATCAGGAAAAACAGGAAGTTTTTGGCAAATTAATTATTCCAGTAGATAGTAATAACTTAAATAAAAAATATCCATTAGTAATAGGTGTTGCTGGTAGTCTAGGATGGGCAGATCACCATTATGAATATCTAAAAATGTATAGAGAAATGGGAATTGCTACTTTTGAATTGAATAGTTTTAAAAGTAGAGGGATTTCATCAACTGTTGGCACTCAAAATAAAGTTACTATTGCAGCTATGATAGTTGATTCGTATATGGCATTGGAGAAATTATCTGCTCATCCCTTAATAGATAAAAATAGGATATCGATTACAGGATGGAGTTTAGGAGGAGGTGTTACATTATTCTCTGCTTGGTTACCAGTTAAAAATAAATTTAATAAAAACCTATCATTCGCATCTCATTTAGCATACTACCCTCCTTGTTTCATTGAACCAGAAAATTTAGAATTTTCGAAATCTCCAATTCATATTTTAATTGGTGAACTTGACAATTGGACTCCAGCTCCTCCATGTGAAAGTTTGGTAGAAAAGCTAAAGTTAAATACAAATATTAATATTACAGTATATAATAATTCTCATCACTCATTTGATAAAAATTCACCTGTTATAAGGAATGAAAAAGCTTATAATTTTAGTGATTGTATTTTTAAAATGACTTCAGATGGTAAAATTTTAATGAATTATTTTCAAATTCCTATGTCTAATTCTTTTTTACAAAAAATTGGTTTTATGTTTTGTGTTGGCAGAGGAGTTGATTTTGGTGGCAATCCTATATCAAGAAAAAAATCTTTTATTTTTTCTAAGGAATTTATGCAGAAAACACTTTTAGATTAATTATTCTGAAAGTTCAAAAAGAACATCATTTTTCCTACCCCAAATTTTATAAGGCGCATCATAACCTAAATATATAGGGTTATCTTTATAGGATATGTTATTTTCATCTAGAATTCTTCTAAGTTTAGTTGAATTAAAACTAAATTTTGTTGAATTATTATAGCCAGAATAAGTAATTGCAGCGTATTTTTTCTTATCTACCTTTTCCATAACAATTCTTGAATCATTGGGTTTAGAAAGATCATTCATTGTATATTTAGAAGGCATCACAAACCTCATTGTATATTTTTTTTCTTTTTCAATTGAGGTTTCTTGCATATGTACAGGTGCAGTCATTGCAATTTTTTGATTACTTTCATTACCACCAAAGATATATCCAGCAAGTATTCTGAATAAAGACCTTTCATTATCTGTAGAAACAGTAGCATAGATCACAGGATCATATTCTCTGATCTGAACATCTTCAAGAGTCTTGAGCACATTATAACTTTGTTCTTCAGTTTGAGACATAGAATTATATCCAATAAATAATAAAAATAAAATATATAATAATCTCATATTTCAAAAAACGAGTTATTATCTATAAAGTTTCAGTGAATTATTTTACTAAAATCAATATTATATTCATTATAAACATTTCTTTTATATATTCGCCAAATAAGAGAATCATGAAGTTTTTATTTTCTGAAAGTTCTATCGACTATAATAATTATAAATTTGGATATTCTGTCAATCTAGTTTTAAATGACAATGATTCAATAGAAAGTGTATATTCTCAGGGATTTCTTCCATATACTGGAAATATTAAAAATAAAGAAGAAGTTTATTATTTAGCCAGAAGTATAAGAGTTGATTTAAATGATTATGAGAGACTTTCTGAAAACAATAGGATAGTTAAGAATGCAAAAAAAAAATTTAATATAAAATTTGAATCTATTGATAAAACTGATTTTAATCATAATGAAGAATTTTATAAATTTTGTATTGATTTTTCAAAAGAAAGATTCAGTAATAAACCTCTTAATAAAGAAAGATTATCATTAATTATAGATAGGAAAAACTACAATAGAACTTATATATTTTCTATTAAAAATAAAATTATAGGTTACGTACTAGCTTATGAGAATACTAATATTATTCATTATTGGTTTTCGTTCTATGACACTAAATATTTAAATGAATTTCCAATTGGTAAATTTATGATGGAACATCTAGTTTATCATGCCAAAAAAATAGGAAAAAAATATATATATCTAGGAACATGCTACGGTGAAAAAGCTCTATATAAGGTAAGAGATTTTAAAGGAATAGAGTTTAATGATGGTAATAAATGGATTAATGATAATAAAATATTAAAAGATCTTTGTAAATCAGATCCAATAAAATAGTTTAAGCAACAGACTTTTGAAGTAATATTCAAAATTCAAAAAAAATATTTATCTTAAAAAAAATTTTTAATATGAATGCAAGAACAGAAAGAGATATAATTAAAGTAAGAGTACATGATGGAATTGTTGGATTATTGTATATTGGATCTATAGCACTAGCAAATGAGTATGGTTTTAATTACATATATATAGCACTTGCAGTAGCAATTCTTCAAATTTTAAGTCCAATAACAAAATTTTGTCCTGTATATACAATTTTAAATAAAGTAATGCCTGATACCGAACCAATTCAAAACGGTAAATAAGTGAGTGAAAGCATATCAGACGAGAGGTATCCTAAAAGAGTTTTTGAAGTAATTCTTGAAGAAACTCATAATAAAGAAGAATCTGATTATTTTCATTTTACCGATCCAAACTTTTTTAATTAATTTTTTAAAAAAATCCTTTTCATTTTCATTAATAAATAATACGTTTATATATGATCAAATGTGAACTTATTAAGGAGTATATCGAGAAAAAAACCTATGTAATAAAAAGATATAATTTAAAAATTATATGGAAAGATGCTTTGAACAAAAATGAGTTTCAATCGTTCTATGTTCATAAAGAATAATTAAATGGAAACAATTGATCTAATAGGTTTATTTGGAGCTTTCTTATCTGGAGTAACATTTTTTCCTCAAGTATATAGAACATGGAAATTAAAATCAGCTAGAGATTTATCATTAACTATGATTCTAATTATTCTTCTTAGCAATGTAGTGTGGTTAATATATGCATTTGAAAAACAAGATTTAGCTATTATAGCAGCCAATTTTTTTGTAGGTACATGTGCAATAATTATTTTGTATTTCAAGATAAAATTTAAATAGGTCTTGAAAAGATATCTTTTTTTTATAATTCTTCTTATTTCATGTAATAACGAAAGTGATGAAATATTAGAAATTGGAATTTATGATGATTGTGATTTCATTGACGATGAAATTTATGAAATTGACTTATTTGAGGGGTATCTAACATTAAAACTAAATAATGCCTATGTCCCTGATTTTAATTTCACAGATTCATTATTAAATGATTACTATTATTTAAAATTTTCTAATGATAGTATTGATGGTACATATGTGATAACAGACGCAAATGTTAGGTACAAGATAAACAGAATACAACCATATGATTCAAAATCGATAAATGAATATCCATTCAATTTTAATGTTATAGGGGAAAAGGTATGTGTTTATCTTGATTTTCTAAAAAGTGAAAATTGTGATTGTTAATCAATTTCTTTTACTCTAATATTCCTCCATCTAACTTTAATTCCTCCTCCATCATGAATTTGCAATGCTATAGAGCCATTAGCTTCACCAATTTTAGAATCAGATATTTGAATCATCTTTTTACCATTTATCCAAGTAGTAATGTTTTCATTTAGCACTTTTATTTTCATCTTATTCCATGACATCATTTTTACAATATCATCATGCTTTTCACTAGGTTTAATTAACCAACCTCTACCATATGATTCATATATTCCACCTGAATGAAGACCAGGTGGTGCTACTTCAACTTGCCACCCAGAAATTTTTGTACCTTCAATTGAAGATCTAAAAAAAACACCACTATTACCATCAGACTCTTGGAAGAAATCTAATTCCAAAATAAAGTTTTTATAATTTTGATTTGTAGCTAAATAACCATATTCCTTATTTGGACCACTTTCACAAACTAATTCGCCATCTTGTACATACCATTTTTCTGTTCCATAGATTTTCCATCCATCCAAATCTTTACCATTGAATAATAGTTTTGATTTATCAATGGTATTAAGACTTAAAATGAACAATAAAAATATATGAACCATTTATGAAATTTAATTATAGTTTATTTGACAAACTATACTGTAACACATATTTCTAGAAATTAATATTAAAACTAACTCCAAAAACCTCCTTGAGCTGAATTTCAGGGAGTGCATTGTCGTCGTATAATATTTGTAGAAGAAGATTAGTTGAAAAATATTTATTAATAGTTAATTCAAGATTAAATGTATAATCTACATCTATATTTAGAGGATCTTCCAAATAGTTCTGAAATAAATTAAGTTTATTTTCAATAATCATATTTTTCATTATTTCTTTTCTAAAGTAAGCAGAGATAATCCCACCAGCTTCAAATCTACCAGTTTTACCTTTTTCAACACCAAAATAATTTTCACCGTCTAATAACGTATCAGTAAACAATGGATTAACCATTATATATCTTGCAGACAATATTGCATAATTAAACCAAAAATTATCATCTTTTTTATAAAACATACCTACCCCAAGTTGTGTATAGGCAGGTGAAAGAAATTTTGTGGTTAGTTTTCTATCTTGTATACCACTAGAATTTAAAGAATACTCATAACCATTAGACCATTGTGATTTAAGGTTAAATAAAGCGGAATATGACCATCTTCCTTTATTTTTAAGTGCAAGAAGTGAATATAATTCCAACCTATCCTCATTTTTTTTAATATCTTCATCTTGATTTTTAACTAGCCCATAAGCACCATCAAGTCTATTAATCCACTCTAAGTCACCTTTCTTTAGAATATAATCATAATCAAGGAGCAGAGTTAGTGATAGATTGTTAATACCACCTGCAATCCAATTACTATATTGAGATTGATTTAATAACGTTGTTATTTTTCCTTTTGATAAATAGTAGGAATCCGGTGATATCCAAACAGAATCTTCAAATTTATTTGAATATCCTTTTGATGAAAATAACACAAAAAATATTATTAAGATTTTCTTCATTAGTGACAAAATTAGAGATAAATGAGTTTTTTTAAAAATATAATTTAATTCTGCCAATCTTTATAATGAAAAGTTCCTGGCTTATCTATTCTTTCAAAAGTATGTTCACCAAAACAATCCCTTTGAGCTTGGATTAAATTCATCGGTAATCTTGAAGATTTAATTGAGTCAAAATAACTTATGGATGCTAATAAAGAAAAAGCTGGAATTTGATTATTAATACAATAAACAGATACTTTTCTAGCTGAATCAATAGATCCTTTGACTATTGAGGATATTTCATCATCAAATAAAAGATTACTTAGTTCATTATTTCTCTTAAATGCTTTCATAAAATTTTCAAGAAGTTTAGCTCTAATAATACATCCACCTCTCCAAATTTTGCATATTTCTTCAAAATTAAGGTTATATGACTTCTCATCAGAGGCTACTTTTAACTGAGATAAGCCCTGAGCAAATGAAACTATAAAGCTAAAAAGTAACGATTTTTCTATATCATCAACTTTAATAGATTTATCATCAATTTCTTTATTTCCAAAAATATTTTCCCCTTTAATTCTTAGGTCTTTGAATGAAGAAATTATTCTCATAGATACAGAAGAGTCAATGGTAGGAATACTTACTCCAAAATCCATAGCACTTTGTGATGTCCATTTTCCAGTACCTTTTTGTTTTGCTTTATCTAATATTACATCAATTAAATCACTTCCTGTTTCACTATCTTTAGCTTTAAATATGTCTCTTGAAATCTCAACAAGATATGACTCTAATAAACCTTCATTCCAAGATTTGAATATTTTGTGAATCTCATCATTTGATCTTTTAAGGCCATATTTTAAAACATGGTAATTCTCAGAAATTAATTGCATTATTGCATATTCTATCCCATTATGAATCATTTTAACATAATGACCAGATGAAGTAATTCCAAGATATGAAACACATGGCTCTTCTTTCACTTTAGCAGCTGCAGCTTCAAAAATTGGCTGAATCTCTTTGTAACATTCTTTATCACCCCCTGGCATTATACTAGGACCAAATCTTGCCCCTTTAGATCCTCCTGAAACACCAGCACCAACAAAGTGGATATTCTTGTTCTTTAGATATAAATATCGTCTGTCTGTATCATCATAGTGAGAATTACCACCATCAATAATAATATCTCCTTCATCTAAATAAGGTAAAAATCTTTCAATAACAGTATCAACTGGATTTCCAGCAGGTACAAGAAGCATAATTTTTCTTGGCCTACTTAATTTTTTAATAAACTCCTCATCAGATTTCGTGCCATCCACTCTGTAATCAGCTCCTTCTCTTTTTAATAGATTAATAGCTTCATCTTTAGATGATAGGCCCATAGCAGAAAAACCTTTTGAAGCTACATTTAGGATAAAGTTTCTACCCATTACACCTAGTCCAACTAACCCGAAATCAAACATATCTTTAAAATTTTGACAAATATGATTAATTTTTTTAATAATAAATACTATAAGATTTTTTTGTTTAGATATGTTTGTAACACAATAATGGAAAATAATACCATAAATATTTTAGTAATATTTGGCGCCACCGGAGACTTAGCTAACAGGAAGATATATCCAGCCCTAAATGAAATTTCTAAATCTGATAAAATACCTGAAAATTTTAAAATAATTGGATGTGGTAGAAAAGAATTAAAAGAAAATATATTTAGTAAGCTACAATCTAATCTTGCTTCTAATTGTGATTATATAAAACTTGATCCAATGATTGAGGATGATTATAAATTATTATCAAAAAAATTAAATGATTATAAAAATACAAGCACAACATTAAACGTTATTTTCTATCTTTCTACTCCCCCAAGGGCTTATAAACCAATAATTGATAACTTAATTAATAATAAATTAAATATAGAGGAATCAGGTTATAGAAGAATAATTATAGAAAAACCATTTGGAAAAAATTTAGAATCCGCAAGAAAATTAAATAATATTTTGACTAGTGGATTTAAAGAGAATCAGATATTTAGAATTGATCATTATTTAGGAAAAGAAACAGTACAAAATATATTAGTCTCAAGATTTACTAATCTAATTTTCAATGCTTTATGGAGTAAAGATTTCATAAGTTATATTGAAATTACCGCAGCAGAAAGCATAGGAATAAAAGGAAGAGGTGAATACTATGATAATTCAGGCGCTATAAGAGATATGTTTCAGAATCATCTTCTTGAATTATTATGTTTAGTTTCAATGGAAGAACCAAATCAAAATTCCTCAGAAAGTATAAGAAATGAAAAAATTAAAGTTTTAAATAATATTAGAAAAATAAATTTCAAAGATGATATGATAAGAGGTCAGTATATGGCTTCAGAAACAAAAAATAAAAAATTCAAAAGTTATACTGAAAATGAAGGAGTTAACAAAAACTCAAAAACAGAGACATTTTTTGCATGTAAATTATTTATTGATAATGAGAGGTGGAAAGACATTCCTTTTTTTATAAGAACTGGAAAAAGGTTACCAACTAAAGTCACTGAGATAGTTGTGAATTTTAAAAAAAATATAAATGTCTTCAGTCCTAATAATGAGACTAATATGTTAATATTTAGATTACAACCTGATGAGGGAATGCTTGTTAAATTTAATCTAAAAAGTCCTGGTTATAAATCCGAAATTATTAATAAAAATCTTGAGTTCCATTATAAAAACCTTGGAGAAGATGTAATTGATGACGCCTACGAAACTTTAATACTTGATGTATTTGAAGGAAATACAATGCTATTCTCTAGGAGTGATTTTGTTGAAAAGGCATGGGAAATAGTTGATCCAATAATTAATGAAATTGATAAAAACAATATAAAACTTTATGGATATAGAGCTGGGACTTGGGGACCAACAAAATGTAATGATTTATTTAGAAATGAAAATACATGGAGATATCCATGTAAAAATCTTGTAAATGATGGTGAAATATGTGAATTATAATTATGAATATTAATATATATAAAACTAAAGAAGAATTATCAGATAAACTTTCAAAATATATCATTAATAATCATCTAAACAACTCTATTGCCTTATCTGGAGGTAGCACACCACTTCTTTTATTTAAAAATTTAAATAAAAAATTAGCTAAACATAAAGAACTCAATACTAAATTTTATTGGGTTGATGAGAGATGCGTATCTCCTGATTCTAATGATAGTAATTATAAGATGGTTAAAGAAAATCTATTAATTAATGATATTTTCAAATCAGAAAATATATTTAGGATAAAAGGTGAAAATGATCCTCAGAAGGAAGTTATATCCTATAATAATAAATTAATGAATTCATTGCCATTAAAAGATAATATCCCTGTTTTTGATTTAATAATATTAGGATTAGGAGATGATGGACATACTGCTTCTTTATTTCCACATGAGTTTTTAAAATTTAGAGATATAAATGAGTGTCTGATTGCAACCCACCCTACTTCAGGACAAAAAAGAATTAGTTTATCTGAAAAAATTATTAATAATGCTAAAGAGGTGATATTTCATGTCACTGGATCAGGAAAAAAATATGTAGTTGAAGAGATAATTAATCAGAAAGGTAGTTACAAATCTTATCCTGGAAGCTATATAAATCCAAAATCCTCTAATTTATCTTGGTATCTAGACTTTGATGCCGCCGAGATGCTAACTAAATAATAGATGTGCTTAAAGCCTTAAAAAACATTGGACCAGGCCTTATTGTAACATCTGCCTTTATTGGCCCAGGAACTGTTACACTTTGTATTTTATCAGGAATTGAATATGGATATTCTCTATTGTGGTGTATAATATTTTCAATTATAGCTACATGTTATCTTCAGGAAATCAGCTCAAGAATTGGTATAATATCTAGAAAAGGTCTTAGTGAAATTTTAGTAGATATTGAAAATAATATTATTAGAAAAATAGCAATTGCATTTATTTTTCTTTCTCTATTTATTGGGAATTCTGCTTATGAGTCTGGAAATATAAGTGGAACCTCAATGGGTTTAGAGACTTTTATTGGTGTCTCAACAATTAGTTTATTCAATCTAGATTTAAATTTGAATCCAATCATTATAGGTATTATACTTATTTTAATTGTTGGAAATGGAAATTATAAGGTTTTTGAGAAATTTTTAATATTTCTAGTTTCAATGATGAGTCTTACATTTATTTTCCTAGCAATTATTTCAAAACCTAATATAAATGACTTATTTAATGGTTTAATTCCTTCCGTCAATAATAATAACTTTATTTACGTAATTGGTCTTATTGGAACAACTGTAGTCCCATATAATCTATTTCTTCATTCATATGTTTCAAAAAACAAGTGGAAAAGAAAAGAAGACCATAAAAAATCTATTTTTGATACAGTTATTTCAATAACAATTGGAGGAATAATTTCATTGTCAATTATTATTACATCTGCATCAATGCAAAATTTAATTAATCCTATTGAGATTAAAAATGCGGTAGATTTAGGAAATCAACTCACTCCTATTCTTGGTAGTTTTTCAAAATATTTTATATCAATTGGATTGTTCTGCGCTGGAATAACTTCATCAATAACTGCACCTATTGCTACATCATATGCTCTTTCAGGTATTTTCAAATATAAATCAAAATGGGAAGACCCTTCATTCAAAAAAGTATCTTATTTAATTATAATTATTGGAGTAATATTTTCCTCTTTGAGTTATAAACCTATTATTATTATAAAATTTGCACAATTTATAAATGGAATGTTTCTACCTCTAATTGCCGGATTTCTTATTTGGTCTATAAATAAGAAAAAAATAATGGGTGCTTATACTAATTCAAAAACATATAATTTATTAGGTATTTTTATATTAATAATTTCTTTGTTTATAAGTTATAGAAGCCTGACATTATTATGACAAAAAAAGTAGATATAAACTGTGATATGGGAGAATCCTATTATGAAAATATAATAGGAAACGATAGTAAAATAATGAAATATGTCACTTCATGTAATATAGCATGCGGATTTCATGGTGGTGATCCAAATACAATAAGATCAACTGTAGAATTAGCTATAAATAATAAAGTAAATATAGGTGCACACCCTTCATATTTTGATATAGAAGGATTTGGTAGAAGAAAAGTTTCTCTAAAACCTAATGAATTAGAGTCAATAATACTATATCAAGTATCAGCATTAAAAGGTATTACTGAAACTTATGGTGTCAAGCTTAATCATGTCAAACCACATGGGGCACTCTATAATATGGCGACTATTGATGATAATATTGCGGAAGTTATTGTTTTAGCAATAAAAAAAATTGATCCAAACCTAAAATTGTATGGACCTTCAAAAATGAATTGGAAAAAAATCTCAGAAAAACATGGAATTAAATATGTATCAGAGGTTTTTTCAGATAGAAACTATAATGAAGACCTAACTTTAGTCGATAGAAAAAATGAAAATTCTATGATTACCAGAGTAGAAAATTCGATTGAACATATTTCCAGGATGCTGTACGAAGGAAAAGTGAAAACAATAAACAATAAATTAGTTGATATAGATGTTGAAACCATATGTATTCATGGTGATCAACCTAATGCACCAATTTTTGCTAAAAAAATATTTAACAAATTTCAATCAAATATTAAAAAATGATAGATATAATTCCATCAGGAGATTCTATTATAATATTAAAAGATTTAAAATATCTGCAGAGCTCTATAATATCAAAGGAAATTGAAAAATTAAATTTACCAGAAGTTGAAGATGTAATTACTTTAAAAAGCTCAATAGGAGTCATTTTCAACCCATTTAAAATAAAATCTGATAGACTAATTAAAAAAATTCAAGGAGTAATAAAAGACCATAAAATAAAACAAAAGCATAAGTTTAAAACTTGGAAAATACCAATATGCTATGATGAAGAGTTTGCAATTGATATACAAGAAATATCTCATTACACTAAACTAGATTTTGAACAGATAAAACAAAAACATTTAAATAAGTCTTATGATGTACAAATTATTGGATTTTTACCTGGTTTTTTATATTTAGGAGACATAGATAAATCTTTAAATGTTCCAAGGAAAAATACCCCTAGAACATCAATACCTGAAGGATCAGTTGCTATTGCAGGAAATCAGACAGGAATATATAATATTAATAGTCCAGGTGGTTGGAGCATAATAGGAAAAACACCTTTAAAACTATTCGATAAATCTAAAATTCCACCAATAGATATTAATCAAGGAGATAAAATTATATTTCATGAAATTAAAAAAGAGGACTTTAAAAATTACTGATTTTGAAAAATACTATTGAGATTTTGAGAGAAGGTGTTTATACATCAATACAAGACTTAAGAAGAACAGGATTTAAAAAATATGGTGTACCTAAAAGTGGGCCTATGGATGAATATTCTCATATTTTAACAAATTGGTTATTAGATAAAAAAATAATATCAGAGCTATTAGAGATAACATATTATGGACCTAAAATTAAAATAAACTTTGATACTAAAATTGCATTATATGGATCCAAATGTGAGGTTAAATTAAATAACAATAAAATAGAAACTGGAAAAACAATCTCTATAAAAAGTGGTGATGTTCTTGATATAAAAAAATGTATTAATGCAAATAGAGTATATCTTGGATTTTCTGCTAATATGAAACTTAAAAAAACATTTAATAGTAAGTCCACATATGACAAAATTCAAATAGGTGGTCTTAACGGAAAAAAATTATTAAAAAATGACATAATTGAGTTTGATCAATTAAAAAATTGTAAAAACAAAAAAATTCCATCTTCATTTATGAGATTTAATAATCAAAATATGATTATAAGAGTCATAAAAGGAATACATTTTGATAGAGTTAATAATTATGATAATGAAGATGAAATAAAATTCAAAATTTCTCCAAATAGTGATAGAATGGGCTTAAGATTGATTGATTATAAAATAAAACTAAATGATTACAGTGAAATTCAGAGTACAGTAGTAACTAAAGGAAGTATACAAATACCAAAAGATGGTAATCCAATAATATTAATGAGTGATTCTCAGTCAACAGGCGGTTATCCAATATTTGGAAATATTTGTAAGATTGATATCTCAAAATTATCTCAAGTAAAACCGAATCAAAAGATAAAATTTAAATTTATATCTTTAAAAGAATCAAATAAGTTAATCGAATACGAAAAGGAAAAATTCAAATCTAAGTTAAATCTTGACCTGTCATCCTAGTTTATCTTTTAATAAATTAAATTCTATTTTTAATTCCTCAAGTCTATCATAAGCATCCTTTCCAGGTTTTTGATCTGCCCTACTTAACATAGACTGAAGATACCTAATTTGGTCAATGAGCATAGGTTGCATGTAGGTACCTTCTTTTGTATTAAGTTCTTTATCTAAGGAAATAAGCTTTTTGTTTTTTGGTTTTTTCTCAAGCATTTTAGAAACTCTGTTTTCAAAAAGTCTAACATCTGTCATAAAGTCCCTTATTTCAAGTAATAATCTCTCTTGTTCTTTATATATATCATAAGTGATATCTTTTATTCTAGGATCAGGAATTATCTCCATATTCTGTATATAAGAATTATCGTCAATCGTTAAAATAATTTTATATTTCCCTGGTTTAACCAAAGGCCCATTCCTATATGAAAATCTTGTGTTTTTATTCCATGATCCCCTATGCCTCATATCCCATGTAAATCTATTCACACCTTTATTATTTGAAAGGTTACTACTTGAGATGTAAGTAAATTCATTAGTAGACATTTCATAACTTTCAATTTTTTCATTTTGAACTTTTGATTTATAAGAATTAATTAAATTATCATTCATATCCATAATCTGAATAGAAACTTCTTCAACTGATTCATCAACCACTTTATAGTCAATTACAACAGAGCTTTGAGGATAAGTAACGTGATTACTTGATGAAGGTCTATATCTATACCTAATAGTATTTGTAATCGGATAAAGAATATCTTCATTTTTTATATCAAAATTCCTTAAAAGATCAATATTATCCATAATCCAAAAAGATCTACCCATAGTAGATAAAACGACATCATTTCTATGAATTTTGATATCCGTAATTGGTGTTACAGGTAAGTTTTGTTGAAATGAATTCCAAGTATTTCCATCATCAAAAGATATAAACATTCCAAATTCTGTTCCTGCAAAAAGTAACCCTTCTCTTTTTGGATCTTCTCTAAGAACTCTTACAGGATGATCATTTGGTATTCCTTTTGTTACAAGATCCCATGATTTACCTTTATCATATGTCCTGTAAATATATGGTTTCCAATCACCAAGCTGATACCTTAATATAGTAATAAATGCTTTAGAAGAATTATGAGTAGAAGGTTCAACCGAGTCAACCCTTCCACCTTTAATGTTTTTATTTGGCGTTACATTTTTCCAATTTTTACCACCATCAGAGGTGACATGTACTGGCCCATCATTAGCACCGACCCAAATCAATCCTTTTTCAATTGAAGACTCTCTAACAGAATAAATAGTACTGTAAAA
>JAYNOQ010000021.1:18468-23291 GCA_038113315.1 Flammeovirgaceae bacterium
CCTTATTAAAAACCCCAAATCTTCCCTTACAATTTGAATAAACAATATTTGGATTTCCAGGTTTTGGCACTGCAGGCCCTGTTTCACATCCACCTGTATTGGTTATGTATGCATTTGGTCCAGCTTGAAGACCATAAGGAGGTAAACTAGGTACAGATACTGTAGAGTAGTTATCTTGCTGACCACCATATAGCCAATATGGATATTGATCATCAACCTCTACTTGATAAATTTCCGCTGTTGGTTGATTAAATTGAGTAGACCATGTTTTACCAGAATTAAAAGTGATATTTGCTCCACCATCATTTGACTGTATCCAAACTGATGTATCATTTGGATTTATCCATATATCATGATTATCTCCATGAGGAGTAGAATATGACTTCCAAGTTTTTCCAGCATCTTTAGAAATCATAAACCTATTTGCACTTGAATATAAAATATCTGAATTAAGAGGATTTGATTCTACATTTAAGTAGTAAAATGGTCTGTTTACAAGTTCTTCTCTATTATTCATATGTTTAAAAGTTTCTCCCCTATCCTCTGATTTATATAATCCTCCCTTATCTTCAGATGCCTCAACCATAATATATAATCTATCGGGATTTGATTCAGATACTGCAAAATCAATTTTACCTATGTATTTACTTTCAAAACCCATATCTATTTTCTTCCACGTCTTACCAGCATCAATTGACTTATATGCTCCTCCATTAGATGAACCACTAATTATTGTCCAGGGTTTTCTTTCTGCTCTCCAAGAAGCAGCATATATAGTATTTGGATCATCAGGAGCAAATTCTATATCTACAATACCAATAGAGTCAGATAGGTAAAGTATTTTATCCCATGATTTACCCCCGTTAGTACTTTTATAAAGACCCCTATCTTGACTATTTTTAAATGGCTGACCTATTGCAGCTACATATATAGTATTAGGATCATCTGGGTGAATTTCTACTGCACCAATTTGACCAACATTTTCTAAACCAATATGATCCCATGTTTTACCAGCATCAACTGACTTATATATTCCTTTACCAACAATAATATTTGATCTTAATCCATCTGAACCTGTTCCTACATAAACTATATTAGGATCATTCTTATAAACATTTATAGCTCCAATTGAAGGTGATTTAAAGTATCCATCTGAAATATTATACCAATTATTTCCATAATCTGTTGTTTTCCAAACCCCTCCTCCAGTTGTACCCATATAGAATACGTTTTTTTGAGAATCAACTCCATGAACAGAAGTAACTCTACCACCTCTGGTTGGTCCTACGTTTCTATATTTTAGATTTTTAATTGTTTCTTTAAAATCATTATTAGACATGCTTTTATTAGCATTTGATTCAAATGACAAATAGAAAAATAGAATAAGTATTAAAAGGTTTTTCATGTTATTTTATTAATTGTTCATAAACTGCGTTGGTAATCATTATATCTTGTACTGCCACCCCAGTTAAGTCTGCAACAGTAATTTCTTTGTTATTTCTCCTAATTTTTTTATTAGAGTCTATTATTTCACCAAGTTCAATTAGATTTTCTTCTTTAATCAGGTTTTTATCAAGAGCTTTTTTTGTTTCTCCCCTTTCTAAACATTGAGAAATACTATCCACCACCACTGCATCTGCGATATTTAATATTTCAGGATCTAACTCTCTTTTCTCTGGTGTATCAGATCCTATGGCAGTTATATGAGTTCCTTTTTGTATGTCTTTCCTATTAATAAGACTTTCATTAGCATTTGTTGTGGTGACAATTAAATTTGATTTTTTACATAACTCGCTTGAGTTACTCACTTTCTCTACATTGAATCCTAATAAATTCATATCATTAATATACATAGAAATTTTTTCTTTACTTCTTCCTAAAACAAACACTTCCCTACAATTAGTTACTAATTTTAAGTACTTTAATTGTATTTTAGCTTGAATCCCAGTGCCAACTATTCCAATTCCTTTAATTTGTGTTGGAGCAATATATTTTGCACAAATGGCTCCAGCTACTGCTGTTCTAACATTCGTTAAATGACCTTCATCGTGTAGAACACACTTTAGATAACCAGTTTTACTATCGAACATAACCATAATACCATGACTTGACGATAGACCTAAATTTTCATTTTTAGAGAATCCTGATGCTATTTTCACTACATAATTATCGTTATTTTTTATATATCCATATTTAATATGAACATCCCCTGGAGGATTTTCAAAAAGTAGTTCACCAACAGGAGGAACAATAGCATTTCCTCTTGAATATTGAACAAAACCCGTTTCAATTGACTCAATTAAATCTATTTTGTCAAGACATTTTAATATTTGATCTTTTGTGTAAAATTTAGTTTTCATAGAATTTTATTGAGAGTATCTTTTCCAATATTTCCACCACAAATTACAATTGCAACATTTTTATTATATAATATAGATTTCATCTTAATAGCAGAAGCAATGGCAACAGCAGCAGAACCTTCAATAATCATATTGTCCATATTTAACGAATTTTTTATTTGCAATGCTATCTCATTTTCAGAAACTAAGCAGTAATCATCAATAAGTTGATTACACATATCAAAAGTAATAGAACCCTCTTCAACACCTCCAGCAGATCCATCTGAAAGTGTATCTTTAGATTCTGAGTTCACAATTTTTCCTTCATTTAATGAATTAATCATAATAGATGAGTTAATTGGTGAACATCCAATAACTTGAATATTTGGATTTTTTGATTTGAGATAAGAGGCTACCCCAGATATTAGCCCACCACCACCAACAGTAATAAATACTACATCTATATCATTATTATCATCTAATATTTCAACACCTATTGTACCTTGACCTGAAATAATATCAAGATCATTATATGGTGAAACAAAGTTATAATCATATTCTTTTGAAACCCTTATAGCTTCATTTTCAGCATCTAAACAATCATCACCAAATTTTACAACTTTTGATCCGTATGACTCAATGTTTTTAACTTTTGATTTTTTTACGTTTTTAGGAACATATATAGTTCCTACCATATTTTTTTGAGACAACGCATAAGAAACTGCAGCACCATGATTTCCAGAGGATGCAGCTACCACACTCTTTGTGTTTTTAATACTTAATATCTTATTTAATGCCCCCCTAGCTTTAAATGATCCTGTTTTCTGAAGATTTTCTAATTTTAAAAAAATATTTGAATTTATTTCATTAGATAATCTTTCTGAAAATAATAATGGTGTTCTAACAATATAATTTTTTATGATTTCTAGTGATTCAATAGAGGAAGGGATTGAAAAATTCATTTTCAAGAAAACTTTGAGTTTTTAGTTTTCTTCAATTTTTTAAATGGAATGAGTAATAAATTAGTAAAGGAATCAATTTTCCTGTCATTAATATGAGTATCTATGCCGTATACTAATGATTTTGAATCGTTTACAAATGTATATGTCCCAAAAATTCTATCCCAAATAGAAAAAATATTTCCATAATTAGAATCAGTCAGTGGTTGTTTATAATGATGATGAACCTTATGCATATTAGGAGTAACAAATAAAAATGAAATTATTCTATCCAAATTATGTGGTAAGCTAATATTAGCATGAGTTAAATGCGCAAATAAAACAGATAAACTTTGGTATAACATTACTATACCTATAGATGCACCAGAAACATAAACACCTAAAATTGTAAATAAAATTCTAAAAACTGTTTCTCCAGGATGATGCCTTAGTCCAGTTGTAACATCAACATTTTTATCACTATGATGAATTACATGAAATTTCCACATCCATGGAACTTTATGTTCAACAAAATGAACTAAATAAGCTCCAACTAAATCAAGAATTAACAATGAGATTATAACCTCTATAATAAGTGGAAGCTCAATAAAATGAATAACTCCAAACTGGAACTCATTTACTATTTCAGTTGATTTTAATAATAAAAATGCAAAACCAAAACCTATTATTGCTGTTGTTGTAGTAAATAATAAATTTAGAAAAGCATGTCTACCCTTTTTATAATTAAAAGAATAAAGTGGAATTATGCCCTCTAGAACCCAAAAAAAAACTATTCCTCCTAGAAGAATTGATGTTCTAAAAACTAATGGAACATCAGCAAAAAAGTCAATTATAATATTCATTATATAGATCTTATTACTTCAAAGGTTTTATCTATTTCTGATTTTTGATTATAAATATGTACCGAGTGTCTCATTAATTCTTTTCCTACAGATCTTGGTTGCAATCTCTCTTTCTCCCATAAAGTTTTCTGTAACTCTGGTCCAGTTAGTCCTTCTACCTTATATGTAGTTAAACCTGCACATAAACTTTCATTGTGAGATGAAACTATTTCAACATTATCTAATTGTTTTAATCC
Source organism: Flammeovirgaceae bacterium (assembly GCA_038113315.1). Classification (GTDB taxonomy): domain Bacteria; phylum Bacteroidota; class Bacteroidia; order Cytophagales; family MED-G16; genus MED-G16. The sequence continues at coordinate 22,845 of JAYNOQ010000021.1, forward strand.
ATCTCTAAGATATTTTCCTAACTCTTTAACTCTACCTAACCATCTTTCTTTACCAATCATATTAAAAAAGTCTATTGATGCTTCTAATCCAATTCTAAGAGATGGATTTCCAGTTCCTGACTGTTGTAGGCTAAAACCTTTATCATCTTGATTATCCCAGTTATAACTAGAAAGTGTTGGCCATATATCTGCTGATATTTTTTCATCTAAATATAAAATTCCACTACCAGGTGGAGAGAGAAGCCATTTATGAAGACTTGAATAATATGCATCACACTTTAAATCCTTTAAATCCACATCAATTTGACCCACAGCCTGAGCTCCGTCAATAACTGTAAAAATTCCTTTAGATCTAGCAAATTCACAAATTTCTTTTACAGGCATTACTGTTCCGTAAACAGAAATGATGTGAGGTATTGCAATTACTTTTGTATTTTTTGAAACCTG
>JAYNOQ010000022.1:0-22238 GCA_038113315.1 Flammeovirgaceae bacterium
GAAAGTAATGAAGAAATAAATGAAACAAAAATAGAACAAGAAGCTGAAAACAAAGTACCTGCACCTGCACCTGCACCTGCACCTGCACCTGCACCTGCAAAAGTAGAAGAAAATGCAAATTCAAATGATGATAGAATTAAAGCATCTCCTCTTGCAAAAAAACTTGCTGACGAAAAAGGTATCAATCTTTCCAATATTACCGGTTCTGGTGACGGAGGTAGAATAATTAGAAAGGATATAGAAGAATATAAACATTCATCTGCTACAAAAGAAGCTATAAAAGAAGTAACTCTTCCTCAAATTTATTCACAAGAGTCTTTTGAAGAGATTCCTGTTACTCAGATGAGAAAAACTATTTCTAAAAGATTGGCTGAGAGTAAGTTTTCTGCTCCTCATTTTTATCTTACTATGGAAATTGATATGGATAATTGTATCGAGGGTAGGAAAAAAATAAATGAAACTTCAGAAATTAAAATTTCTTTTAATGATATCATCTTAAAAGCATGTGCTGTTGCATTAAGAAAACACCCAATGGTAAATTCTAGTTTTTTGACTGATAAGATAAGAATTAATCATCATGTTCATATTGGAGTTGCAGTAGCAGTAGAAGAAGGTTTATTAGTACCAGTAATAAGATTTGCTGATAATAAATCATTATCACATATATCTACTGAAGTAAAATCACTGGCTAAAGCGGCAAAAGAAAAACAACTGCAACCATCTGATTGGGAAGGAAATACTTTTACAATATCTAATTTAGGAATGTTTGGTATTAGTGAATTTACTGCTATAATTAATCCTAATGATTCATGTATTCTTGCGGTGGGCGGAATAAAAAGTACACCTGTGGTTAAAGACGGAGAAGTTGTACCAGGGAATATTATGAAGCTTACTTTATCTTGTGATCATAGATTAGTAGATGGAGCAACTGGTGCAGCATTTCTTCAAACACTAAAAGAATTAATTGAAGATCCTATAAAAATATTGGTGTAATGATAAAAGTAAAATCAACTACTGTTTGTGCTGTATTAAAAGATGGAAAGATCGCAATTGGAGCTGATGGTCAAGCTACAATGGCTAACACTGTTGCAAAAAGCAATGTCAATAAGATAAGAGTATTACACGATGGTAAAATACTTGCTGGATTTGCTGGATCAACTGCAGACGCATTTACATTAATAGAAAGATTCGAAGAAAAACTTAGTAAGTATGGTGGCAATATGAAAAGGTCTGCAATCGAATTAGCTAAAGATTGGAGGATGGATAGATACCTTAGAAGACTTGAAGCTATGATGATTGTTGGAGATAAAAATCAAGTTTTAATTGTATCAGGAACAGGAGATGTACTTGAACCTGATAATAATATAGCTACAATTGGATCTGGAAGTATGTATGCACAAGCTGCTGCAATAGCATTAAAAGAAAATAATAAAGATTTATCATCTGAAGAAATAGTTAAAAAAAGTTTAACTATTGCGGCAGATATATGTATTTATACAAATCATAATATTGTCCTTGAAAAAATAGATTAATTCTATAAGTTTCTTATCCAAATATTTCTAAAGCTAACTAGGTTACTATGATCTTGTAGTTTGATCGGCAACTTTGGTGCATGTGCTTTATATTCAGGATAACCTATAAACTTAACATATCCCTGTATTTGAGAATTATTTTGAACTAAAACTCCGTTATGAAATACTGTTATATAGGCTGGCGTTTCAACTCCACCATTATCATTAAAAACAGGAGCTTTAAATATTATATCATATGTCTGCCACTCTCCCGGTTTTTTTGAAGCATTAACTAAAGGACTATGTTGTTTATAAACACTTCCAGCCTGTCCATTAGAATAAGTTCTATTTTGATATGAGTCTAAAACCTGAATCTCATAACCTGTATCCCCAGATTCAGTATTTTCCATAAAATATACTCCACTATTTCCTCGATCTTGACCATCTCCCTCAATCTTTGCTGGAGACATAAATTCTACATGAAGCTGACAACTACCGAAAGCCTCTCTACTTAATATATCTCCAGTTCCCGGTTTTACTGTAAAGTATCCATCTTTAACATCCCACTTTGCAGGCTCCCCGTTTTTATGAACCCAATCATCTAAATTTGAGCCATCAAATAAAATGATTGCATCAGATGGAGCATCCCTAAAAGATTTTCCAGGGGTAACAACTTTTGGTTCAGGGTCCCAAATTTCAGTTACTTCCCATGCAGTCATTTTATCATCTTGAGAATAAATGAATCCAATGGTTAAAAAATATAGAGGTATGAGAATTAATTTTTTCATTTTTTAGTTAGTTAATTTCAAACTCAGTAAAAGAGCTTTCTTCTAAGTTAGTTACTTTTAATTTATACTTTCCTTTTGGTAAATATTTATTTTTATCGCTAATTAATAAATTGTGATTAATAAAATTTAATCCAAAATCTAATTTATGATTATGAGTAATAGATTCACCATCATTACCTTCAATAAGTAGTTCTATATCAATATTAGATTTTGAAAAAATAGCAATTTCCATAGAAGGTTCTATCAAATTTCCATACCAATTCTTAGTTCCCCACCTGTTAGAATGTTTTAAATTATCTACTTTAAATACATGTAATTCTTTACTTAGTATATTTTGATCTATTTTCTGAAGATATTTCATATTAGCTATATAAACAGATCTTCCGTGAGTACCTACGACTAAATCATTATCTCTTGGATGAATTACTAAATCGTGAACAGGAGCGCCTGACAAGCCTTCGACAAATGGATGGAAATTATTTCCATAATCTAAAGACGCATAAACACCATGATCTGTACCAACATAAACTAATCCTTCATTTATATTATCTTCAATAATTACGTTTACCGGTTCTTTTGGAAGCTCATTACCAATTCTACTCCAGTTTAAGCCATAATCCTCAGATACATAGACCATTGACTCAAAATTATCCCATCTATAACCATTTAAAGAGAGGTAAACTCTACTTTCTTTAAACTGAGAGGGATATATATTGCTTACCCACATATTTTCTGGAAGGTTATCAGATATATTATCCCAAGAAAACCCTCCATCCTTACTCACGTGAATCAAGCCGTCATCACTTCCAACATAAATCAATCCAAATTTTAAATCTGATTCTATTATTGTTGTTAGAGTACCGTAACTTACATTTCCCTTTACTCCGCCATTTGTCAAGTCGTCCGACATAGTTTCAAATTCATCACCTTGATTAAGAGATCTATGGAACTTATTTGAACCCATGTATAGTATATCCTGATTGTGCCTAGACAAATAAATTGGTGTTTCCCAATTCCATCTGTAAGGTCTCTCACCTAATTTGTGAGAAGGTGTAATTCTTTTCCTCTCTCCTGTCCTAGTATTGACTCTTGAGTAATTTCCAAACTGAGAACCTGTGTAAACTGTTTCATTATCTCTGTAGTCTATTTCAGTTTGCATACCGTCACCACCATAAATTGATTTCCATGGATATCTACCAGTACTATGCCATCTTAAACTTGCCTGATAATCTGATGGACCCATCCATACCCCATTATCTTGAAATCCTCCATATACATTATATGGCTCTTTCATGTCAACATTTATGTCATAAAATTGACCAACAGAAGGACTATTAAATTTCATCCAATTTTCACCATCATCATATGATATATTTATACCACCATCATTTCCAACTATTAAGTGTCCAGTTCTATTTGGATTAATCCACAGAGCGTGATAGTCACCGTGCATGTTCTCATAATCTATTGATTTCCATGTTTTACCTGAATCATTGGATTTAATAAGAGGAACACCCATAGTGTAAACCTTCTCAGGATTTTGTGGATCAATTCTAATCTCACCAAAATAATAACCATAAGAATAAAATAGATAACTTAAATCATCTTCATTAACTTTTTCCCAGGTTTTACCAGAGTCAATTGATCTATAAACTTCAGCACCAATAACAGGAGTATCAAAAAGAAGTGAATTTGAGTCTTCTAAATATTCAACCAAAGAATATGGTGAAATATCTCCATTGGTGACCATATCTTTTATTTTATCAACACTGTATTCATTTGGAAATCTATTACTTCTTAAAAAGTCTCTTAATTTTTTATCTTCAATTTTCAAAAAATCTGAGGTTGAAATAGATCTCAAATCATCTTTTGTCAAATCGTCATTCTCAGAATTATTTAATAATTCTCTCCTATCTTGATTATCTAATATTGCAAATAAGATATTTGGGTTAGATCTAGAAATATCTAATCCTATTCTACCAGTACCCTCTGTATCAGGAAAACCACTTTGACCTCCAGATACCTCCAACCAGTTTTCACCCCCATCTGTAGATTTATAAATTCCAGAGCCAATTCCAGAACCATCAAAATTCCATGCTTTTCTATCTTTTTCCCACATAGAAGCATATAATATATCTGGGTTAGTTTCATCAATAACTAAATCAATAGCTCCAGTATAATCATTAACGTAAAGTTTATTGGTCCATGTTAACCCACCATCATAAGATTTATAAATCCCTCTTTCGCTGCTTGGGGAATAAAGATGACCAAGAGAGGCAACCCAAATTATTTCAGGATTTTGAGGATGAATAATGATTCTTCCAATATGATGGGATTCTTGTAACCCTATATTTTCCCAACTATTCCCATTATTATCTGATTTATATATTCCGTTACCAGAATATGATGATCTACTTGAATTATTTTCTCCAGATCCAACATAAATGATATCATTTTGCCAATCAACTTTAATGTCTCCTATTGTCATTACCATCTGATTATCAAATAATGACACAAAAGAATTTCCGTGGTTTTTAGTTTCCCATAATCCACCAGATGCATAAGCTACGTAAAAATGTGATGGATCTTCTGGATTAATATCTAGATCAACAACTCTCCCACTCATGACAGTTGGGCCTATATTTCTAAAGCTTATATTTTTGACGATTGAATTTGATTTCAGACTCAGTCTGTCATTATATCCATTTAATCTTTTTTCCGCTGGTGTAGAGTTAGGATATGTGTTTTTTTTATTTTTCTTCTGAGAGATTACAGGATAACTTAATAGAAGAACAATTAATAGATTTAAAATTTTCATCATAGTTAAGGAGTTGTTAGGTTTACTTTAATTTAAAATTAAATATAAAAAAATTGCAGTTATTTTTCACACCAAATCCTAAAAGCGATATTCTTGACGGAGATGAATTTCATCATTGTATCAAATCTTTAAGAAAAAAAGTAGGCGATACAATTTATACTACAGATGGAAAAGGAAATTTATATAAGACAAAAATTGAGAAAATTGAAAAATCATTTTGCAATTTAGAGAGGAAAGAAAAAGTAAAATCACTATCTCAAAAAAAAATAAATAATGTCTCAATATGCTTAATTAAAAGTCAAAGTAGAATTGATTGGATGGTTGAAAAACTAACTGAAATTGGAATTAATGAAATTAGCTTTATTATCAGTCAAAATTGTGAAAGAAACAAATTAAACTATGATCGAATAAATAAAAAAATAATTTCAGCAGCTAAACAATGTAATTCTTTATTTCTCCCAAAAATAAATGAAATAAGATCACTAGATAAATTCTTAAATGACACAAAAAATATTGACAATAAATATTTTGCAGATTTAGAATCTAAAAATAATTTAAAAACTTATGGGGATAATTTAAATTCAATAATGCTAATAGGACCTGAGGGAGACTTTACTAGAGAAGAAAAAGAAAAAATTAAAAAGTATGGTTTTAAAAGTATAACTCTTGGAAATCAAATTTTGAGATCAGAGACGGCTGCAGTTATTGGAGGGTATTTATTAAAAGAATTTTAAAGAGTGATTGGCCTGGGTCTCGAACCCAGGACCCTCTCCTTAAAAGGGAGATGCTCTACCAACTGAGCTAGCCAATCATGTAAATATTGGAACGCGCAAAACTAGAAAATGTTATTGAAATTACAATAATGAGATTGAATTATTTGAAAATTGTTATCTTAAAAAAATGAAAAAAATATTATTGAATTTAATCTGCTCTATATCTGTATGCTTTATAAGTTATGCTCAACAAACTCAGTCTCCTTTGGTTAAATCATTTGAAGAATATAAAAAATTAAAAGAGACATCAATTTTTAATTTAGACTGGATATCCCTTGGTCCAGTTGTAAACTCTGCGAGAGTAGAATCAATACAAGTTGATGAAAAAAATCCTGGGACAATGTACGTTGCCTTTGGCTCAGGAAATTTATGGAAAACTACAAATAATGGAATATCATGGAAACCATTATTAAATGATATTCCATCATTAGGAATTGGTGATATTGCAATTGCACCTTCTAATAAAAAAATAATTTATGTAGGAACAGGTGAAAGCTTAAAGAAAGGAAGAAATTTTACTATGCCAGGAACTGGTATGTATAAATCAGTTGATGGTGGGGATTCATGGGAGCATATTGGATTAAACGATTCATGGCACATAGGTGAAATTTCAGTGAATCCATATAATCCTGATGTAGTTTTTGTAAGTGTATTAGGTCATTTTTGGAGTAAAAATATAAATAGAGGAGTCTATAGAACTCTAGATGGCGGTAAAACTTGGGACCATGTACTAGCTATTAATGAAAAAACAGGATCTAATGATATTGTGATTTCACAATCAAATCCAAATGTCATTTACACAACAATGTGGGAAAATTATCCTAGTATAAAAGGAGAAAATAGTGGTGTATACAAAAGTGAAGATAACGGAGACACATGGTTTAAAGTAGTAAAAGGATTACCAGTTGGTAAAGATATGGGAAGAATTGGTATAACTGTTTCTCATAGCAACGCTGATAAAGTTTATGTACTTGTAGATAATTTATCAAAACAAAGGAGTAATGCTGCAGAAGTTTATACCTCAGATAATGGTGGTAAAAATTGGAGAAGAACCCATGAAGAAGAGCTCTTGATTTTCCCTGGTATAGGTTGGTATTTTACTGACATATATGTTAGTCCTGATAACGACAATGAAATATATGCTTTAGGAGTAAAAGCTGCTTACAGTAGAGATGGTGGTAAAACATTTAAAAATCTAGGAGGAACTGTAAAAAGAATAAATCCAAGTCAGGCGAAAGGATTACATTTGGATCACTGTGAGTTATGGATAAATCCATTAAATACTAATCATTTGGCTCTAGGTAATGATGGTGGGTTATTTGTGAGTTATGATAAAGGAAATTCATGGTTACATTATAATAATTTACCCACAGGAGAATTTTACGATATTGAGTTAGATTATAATAAACCATATAATATATATGGGGGAACTCAAGATGACGCAACAGTTTTTGGTCCAGCAAAAGAATGGAGAAATGAATTTAATGATCCCTGGAAATATTTATGGATTGATGCTTGGGATGGTGGAGATGGATGTATTACAAGGGTTGACCCTAACGATAGTAGCATATTATATTTTAGTATGCAGAATGGAGCTATTAGAAAAAAAAATTTAATAACAGAAAAATCCAAACCTATAAAACCTGTCCTGCCTCATCACATAAAAGATACTTTACGATATAATTTTATAACACCATATTTTATTTCAAGCCATCATTCTAATGTTTTATATCATGCAGGAAATTATATATTTAAATCAGAAAATAGAGGTGATAAATGGGAACTTATAAGTAGTAACTTAACTAACTCAAAAAAATATCCTAAAAAAAAATCAATCGCAGCTGGAGCAATTGCAGAATCTAAATTACAAAAAGGACTTCTATATTATGGAACAGACAAAGGACTTTTCTGGACTTCAAAAAATGATGGAAAAACATGGGAAGAAAATTCTGATAGTATATCTGATGGATATATTAGAAGTATTCACCCTTCTTTGTACAAAAAAAGCAGAGTTTATATGTCTATGACTGGCATTAATTATGATGATCTTAATAATTACATGTATGTATCAGAAAATTATGGAAAAGATTGGAAAAGATTGAAAGGAAACCTTCCAAATGAGCCTGTTAATTTAATAATAGAAGATCCTATTTATGAAGACATTTTATATGCAGGAATGTATAGAGGAGTGTACATATCATTAGATAGAGGAATTTCTTGGAATTTAATTGGAGAGAATTTTCCTATGACTAGTATATCAGATATAGAAATTCATGAGGAAACTAACGATATGATTGTTTCCTCCCACGGAAGAGGGATTTACAAAATAAATCTAAATCCTATTCACAATTATTTCATAAATCGAGAGATTTTAAAAATTGATAAAATTTTATATACTGAAAAATTTATTCTACCAAAATTTAATGATACTCATAGAGAACCATTAATGAATACTTTTGAAAAAGTTCCTATTAGTTTTTATTTAAATGAAAAGAAAAAATATTCATTAATTATTAAAGATAAAGAAGAGATATTATGGGAGTTAAATGGTTTTGGTAAGGAAGGGTTAAACCAAATTAGATGGGATTTAATCCTTGAAAAAAATAATAACCAAAGACCATACCACATACATTTCAATAAGTTTATAAATGCTGGAAATTATACTTTAATTTTAAAAACTGATGATAACATAAATAATGTTGAAATTGATATAAATGAATATAACTAAAAATATAATTTTTGTTTTTCTTCTTTTGATTTCATACCATTCAAGATGTAATGAAAATTTATTATTTAAAGGTGATTCCTTATTTGATTTGAAAAAATATAATGAAGCAAAAAAATATTATGATAGTCTTTATTTTGATAAAGAATTATATACCAATTCTATGTTATTAAAATTAGCATTTATTGAGAATGAGTATGGAAATTTTGAAAAGTCAATCTACTACCTATCAAAATACAACAAAGAAGAGGAAAATGAAATCATCAACCAAAATCTTATCAAACTTGTCTCAGAAAATGATCTTCAAACATATGAAAAATCGGATTTCGATTACCTATTAGGTATTTATTCAACAAAAAAACATTATGCAGTTATTTCTATCGTAACTATTTTATTAGTAATATTTTTATTAAATCTTATGAGAAGAAGAAAAAATCAAAAAGCAGTATATGTCAAAACTTTTTTCACATTATCAGTTATCGTCTTATTAATTATAAATTTAAAGGAAGTTAAAGAGGGAATTATTTTAAATGAAAATACATTTATTATGAATAATCCTTCATCTGGGGCTGATGTTTATCAAATAATTGGTAAAGGAGAGAAAATAAAAATTATTAAAGAGACAGAGGTTTGGTATGAAGTAAATTTAGATGATCAGAAAAAGTACATTCGCAAAAAAAATATTTTAAAATTAGACTAGTAGTCTTTAAGAAGAGATTCTCTTTCATTCAAAATTTCTTTGTAAGCTAAGTTATCTGACAACTTTGGAAACCAGTTTTTTATTAAATGAGCTAGCTTTCCCCTAAAAGTAAAAATTAAATCTCTTTTCTTACTTTTATACCCCATAAAAATCTTTTCTGCTAAAACTTCGGTTGACATCATACCTTTTTCATCTCTTGAAGTATTTCCTTCTTTATTTCCGTCACTTTTCAGTGTGTTCTTTCTAAAATTACTCTCAAAATAACCTGGTGACGCGACCATTACATGGATATTTTTCTTTTTTAACTCTAATCTAATTGAATCAAAAAAACCTTGCATTGCATGTTTAGAAGAAACATAAGCTGATCTAGTAGGAGTTGCAATAAATCCATTCAAAGAAGATATAGCAATAATTGAACCTTTAGTTTTAATGAGATAAGGAATTGAATATTTAACAGAGTAAATCGAACCAAAAAAATTAATTCTAAATAATTTCTCAAAAACATCTAAGTTGGCATTTTCAAAAACAGATCTATAGGATATTCCAGCATTACAAATTAAAACATCAATCCTTCCGTATGATTTAATTGTGAGGTCAATCATTTTTTTTACTTCATTTTCTGAAGAAACATCATGAACTATGTACTCACAGTTATAACCTAGTTTTTGAATATTAGACTGAACTTTTTTTAACCTTTCAAGATTTGTACCTCCTATCATTATATTAAATCCTTCATTAGAAAACTTATAGGCTAGAGCTTCTCCTGCTCCTGAAGATCCACCTGTAATTACTACAACTTTATTTTCCATTTTATAAATATAGTTTATTAAAATTACTATAATTTCGTATTGACAACATAACTACCAAATGACTAAAGATATCATAAATCATCTTGGTGAAAACCGAGAAGATTACTTCAACGCAGCACTGCCTCCAATATTTTCTAACTCTAACTTTTTATTCTCTAAGGTTAAGGATATGCGTGAAGCTATGATAAGTAAAAATAATATCCCATTTTATACTAGAGGACATAACCCAACAACAAAAATATTTGAGAAAAAAATTGCTGCGCTAGAAAATACAGAGAATGCTATTGCTTTAAGTAGCGGAATGGCAGCAATTTCTACAGCAATTTTATCTCAAGTGAAATCTGGAGAACATATGATATGTGTTAATCAACCATATACTGGAACTGATAAGCTAATGAAAGAGATATTACCAAATCATGGAATTAAAATCTCATTTGTTGATGGAAAGAAAACTGATAACTTTTCAAATGAAATTAAAGAAAATACAAAAGTAATTTATTTAGAAAGTCCTAATTCATGGACATATGAAATGCAAGATCTTGAGAAAGTTGCTACTATAGCAAAAAAATACAATCTAATCACAATTATTGATAATAGCTTTTCTTCACCAATGAACTGTAATCCTGCAAATTGGGGGATAGATATAGTAATTCATTCAGCAACTAAATATATTGGAGGTCATGCAAATGCTATGGGAGGTGTCATATGTAGCAGTAACAAAATTATTAATGATATTTATAATTCGGAATTTAAGCTATTAGGTGGGGTACTTTCTCCATTTCACTCCTGGTTATTTATAAATGGTTTAAGAACTCTTAAAATAAGAATGAATTATGTAAGTAAATCAACACCAAAAGTTGTTAAGTTTTTAGAAAATCATATAAAGGTTAACAAAGTATTTTATCCACACTCAGAAAATTATAGTCAAAAAGATTTAGCAAGAAAATATATAAAAAAACCTTGTGGTCAATTTACAATTGAACTAAAGACAGAAAATGATAAAAAGATTGAAAAATTCTGTAATAATTTAAAATATTTTAAAATGGCAGCCTCGTGGGGAGGTCATGAGTCACTAATATTTCCTGAAATTGCAAGATATGATTTAGAAAGTAAATACTACTCAAAAACCGAACTTCTACCTAAAAATTACATAAGATTTTATATAGGACTTGAAGACACTGATGAAATTATTAATGATTTATCAGGAGCTCTTAGTAAAATTTAATAAACAATTGTTACAGATCCTTTGTATTCAGATTTTGTGTATTTAATATAGTAATAATATATACCTGGAGATCTATCACCCCCATCCCATTCAAAATATTTATCATTTGTTTTATATACTTCTACACCAGTTCTATCAACAAAAATTATTGACTCAAAATTATCATCACAGCCATCAATTGGCAAATTCTGAGAAGGCTCATTTAAATTAGTTAGCTTGAAAACATCGTTGATACCATCACCGTTTGGACTAAATGCATTAGGGGGAATAAATATACTCCAGTCTACTTCAGGTTTCTCAAGTAAAAACTTAATTGTTTTAGTAGTTTCTCCATAGTAAGGACAGTTATTGTCTTTAACTCTGAATGTTAAATTGTAACCTTTAGGGCCAAAATCCGAGCCAAGAAAACCACAAGTAGGATTCCAAATTAACTTACTTGAAACTTCTCCAACTCCGGAGGATTGATTAAACTTAAAATCTCCTGGTAAACCATCAGATATTAACTCTAATAATATCAAGTCATTATCTGCATCTGAAGCTGATATATCTACCTCAAAAGTTTGATTAGGTTCAACAACGTATTCTATTTCATTATGAATAATAGGATCGTTATTTTCATCAATATTTATTCTTAAAATTAGTTGAATAGTATCTGCATTTGACTCTTGACAGTAATCTATATCTTCAGTAATAAAGTTAATTTTATATTCATTTATGTCGTTATATGGAAAATCAACACATTCTAAATCTACACTAAATTGACCTTCTATATTACCTCTCTCATAATTATTTGATGAGAATAATCCGTTAATATCACCTAAACTAAATCCAACACCCTGAGCACTCATAACTAATGTATCATTATCTAAATCTTCAGAAAATAGATTCATAGAAAATGAACCAGATAAATTAGTTTCAAACTCAACTATAGAAAAATTTGTACGGGAATTGACAGAATCAGTTATCTCTTTATCGGTAGTAAGCTTTGGTCCTGAATTATCTGGTAATTCAACAGTTAAATCATAAAAGATTGTATCCTGATTAAGTATGTCACAGGTGTCAAGATCATCTAAAACAATACCCAATAAAAAATTAGTTTTATCTGAATAATCAAATTGTCTACAGTATGTATCAATATTAAGAAAGGATGAAATTGATCCAGCCTCACTCTCAAGAGATGTGAAAGAAATTCCGTAATCTTCTATATTATAATCTGGTTTGTTGGGAATAATAAAATAATCCATACTAAGACTATCCAAATCGTTATCCTTACCGGTTATCTCCTTAGAAAATTTAGAATTCCAGTTAACAGTGATAAAATTTGTATCATTTTCATTTATAAAGAAAGGATCTTCATTAGTAGGTGGCTCTACTATAATCGTAACTCTAACTGTATCTCTTTGTGGAAGAGGACAAGCATCATCAGCAGCAATCAAATCTATAAGATATGGCTCATTTTGAACATAAGGACAGTCTGACACACAAACCTCTACTTTTAAAGTGTCACCTGATGCGTTAATTGACCCTTGACTAAAAGAAAAAATATCATCTAAATTACTTCCGTCTCGTCCAAAATTCACAGCTAAAGCGTTAAGAGTAACATTAGTACCTATATCATCTGTAACAAATAAGTCGAAACATTTAGGTTGAGAAGCAACATAAACAATTGTATCATTTTCCTTGTAAAAATCAAGTTGTCCAGGAACCTTAACTAATGCTTCAGGTGGATCGGGAGGGTTACATCCATCAACTACTAACATCTGAAAATCTCTCCTAGATTCACCAATTTTAACTCCATTTCTAAATTCTTCAGCTTTTACAGAGAAAACATATAATCCTACTTCTGTAGGAGTAACTGTAATAAATCCATTATTAGATATAGATAAGGATGGATTACCAGGAACCATATTTTCTACATTGTATCCAGGAGCAAAATTAACAATTGGATGAGGTGGCGATGAAGGATCAGGAACAACTAGCTGACCGCATAGTGTTGGATTAGAATTTGGTGAATTACCTGTACAAACACCCGATTCAATTTGAGTTTTAGTATAATTATTATCCCATTGATCATCAAGAGGTGCAGCAAGTGAGTAAGCAATAGAGTCACCATCATCATCTGTACCAGCAAAATCAATATAAAATAGTTGATCAACACATGCATAATCGCTTAAAGGAGGAAATAATTTTGGAGAAGAGTTTATAAATGGTTTTCCATCAGCATCGACGACAGGAGGAAAAAACAATCTATAGGTCATTCCATTCCATCCTGGCTCAAATAAATTTTTAATTGCTTCATTTCTACAACATCTCTCCCATACAATAACATATCCATTCGGATCATTAAATAATTCTGGATCTAGTGTTATTTCATGGGAATATTCAACTTTTAGGGTACATAAAAAACCTAAGGCACAATCTGGATTCGTATATGGTACAAAATCTGAATAGGTAATGAACATTGTTCCATTCCGCATAAAGGCTCCGTCAGATTTCCTAAAAATAGAGTATGAAACAAAATCATCAGGACCTGGATTAGCAGTTTGAGCACAGTCGAAGTATTGAACTAACTTAATTTCATATCTAAATGAATTTTCATCACCTACATGAATCATCTCAATTTCACCACCAACAATATGATTTGAGAAAGATAAATTATACGATATTATTGAAAGAAATAAAATTTTTAGGAGCCTTACCATAAATTTGCATAAATATAGTAAGTTTATTCAGACTATGGACAATAATAACATTGAATTGAGTAACGAAGAAATCGGAATGATAACTTCCGATTTTATTAAAGTTTCAGACCAATTAAAAAATACTTGTAATAAGATCATTGAAAAAAAATTTTCAGATTTTCCAGTAATCATTATGTCAAAAGATGAAATAAAACTTGGATCTCTTTTGATAGATGTGAATGAAATAAAAGATAATGAATGGAAATATTTTGCTACCTACCTAGAATTTTTACATAGTAAAAAAATAATCAGTAACATTGATACCTTTAAAGAGAAGTATAAAAATCACGATGAATATTGCTGTTTATTAACAGTTATTAATAATAATTCTAAGATAATCTTTATTCCTTATCCAGAAGATTAAATTAAATTTGTGATATGTCTGATATTTTAAATACCGATAACTATAATTTTTTATTCAATTCAATAGTTGAATATTCTCCTAAAATATTACTCGGAATATTTTTTCTTTTTTTTGGACTAAGATTAATTAAAAAATCAATTTCTGTTCTTGATAACTTCTTAAAATCAAGACAAATTGATGAATCTTTACGACCATTTTTTAAATCTCTATTATCTATAACCTTACAAGTGGCTCTAATAATATCTGTTCTCTCTATGGTTGGAGTTGAAATGACTTCATTTCTAGCTATACTAGGTGCAGCAGGTTTAGCAGTTGGATTAGCTTTGAAAGATACACTTCAAAATTTTGCAGCTGGCGTCATGATACTCTTTTTCAAACCATTTAAAGTCGGTGATTTTATAGAATATGAAGGCACACAAGGAACAGTTAAAGAAATTCAAATTTTTAACTCAATTCTAACAACTGTTGATAATAAAAGAGTAATAATTCCAAATGGTATACTACAGACTTCAATAGTTACAAATTATTCATCTGAGGACATTAGAAGAGTAATCTGGACTTTCTCAATAGCCTATGGAGATGATTTTAACAAAGCAAAATTATTACTTCTGAAATGGATTAAAGAAGATGATAGAATTATAAATGATATGGAGCCAATGGTTGTTATTTCTGAGTTAGCAGATAGTTCTGTTAATATCATGGTCCGTGTTTGGGTAAAATCTGAAAATTTTTTAAATGTAAAATTTGATTATAATGAAAAGGTATATAATGAGTTCCCAAAAAATAATCTTAATATCCCTTTCCCTCAATTAGACGTAAACATTAATAAATGAGATTTATTTTAATATTAGTTGTTTTATTGGTGGCCTCACCAAGTTGTGTTTCGCAGGATAAGAAAGAAGACTATTGGAAAAAAAAATTAACCAAGGAACAATATCATATCCTTAGAGAAAAGGGAACTGAGAGAGCATTCACTGGAAAATATTGGAATAATAAGAAGGAAGGAGAATATAAGTGTGCAGGTTGTGGTCAAAGCCTTTTCACTTCTGATACAAAATATGATTCAGGTACGGGATGGCCATGTTTCTTTGATGTTGAAGATAAGCAATACGTGAATTTTGTTGATGATAATAGTTATGGAATGAAACGAATTGAAGTTATCTGCTCGAATTGTGAAGGACACTTAGGTCATATCTTTAATGATGGTCCAAACCCAACAGGACTAAGGTATTGTATAAATTCAGCATCACTGAATTTTATCGAAAAAAAAGATAAATGAAAGAAATATTTTTGGTTGGAGCAGGTGGAATGATTGGTTCCATTTCCAGAATGATTATTTTAAAACTAAATATTTACAATATTAGTTTACCATTAAATACTTTTCTAGTAAATATCATTGGGTGTTTTATAGTCGGCATCTTAATTAAATATTCAGCGGGAGTTTCTAAAGAAATTGCAGAATATTTAAATTATTTTCTAATTATAGGCTTTTGTGGGGGATTTACTACTTTTTCAGCATACTCAGTTGATTCATTAAATCTACTTAATGAAGATAAAATTATTATGTTTTTAATATATTCTGTACTAAGCTCAGTAATAGGTATTTTATTTTGTTATCTTGGAATGAACATAGTCAAATAATGAATAAAAAATTAGAATCACTTCATAAACAGCTAGTTGCTAACCAAAATAAAGTAAGTAATTCATCTAAAAATGAAAGAGTCAAGAAACTAAAAAAACTAAAGAAAAATATTTTTGAGTTTAGAAATGAAATAAAGCTTGCTCTAAAAAAAGACTTTAAAAAAAATCCTACAGAAGTAGATTTAACCGAAATATTTCCAGTTATCTCAGAGATAAACCATACAGTTAATAATTTAGGAAAATGGATGAAAAATCAATATGTAAAAACTCCTATAACTTTAATTGGGTCAAAATCTTATATAAAATACGAAGCTAAGGGAGTTGTTTTGATTATTACCCCATGGAATTTTCCGATAAACCTAACATTCATATCACTAATAAATGCAATATCTGCGGGAAATTCAGTCTTAATTAAACCGTCAGAAATTACATCAGAAACATCTTTAATCATAAAAAAAATAATTGAGAACACTTTTAATGAAAATGAAGTTTCTGTAGCATTAGGAGGAGTTGATGTTGCACAAGATCTTCTTAAATTAAAATTTAATCACATACTATTTATAGGATCCCCTACTATTGGAAAAAAAGTTATGGAGGCCGCATCAAAACATCTTTCATCATTAACTCTCGAACTTGGTGGAAAATCTCCAACAATTATTGATAAGAATTGCAATCTAAATAGAACAGCAAAAAGAGTAATTTGGGCAAAACTTATTAATAATGGTCAAGTATGCATAGCACCAGACTATATTCTTGTTCATAAAGATATTAAAGATAAATTCGTAGAATACCTGATTAAAAATATTAAGAATCTTTATACTAAAGACTCATTTAACTCTTCATCTTATTGTAGAATAGTAAATAATCATCATTTTAAAAGATTGAAATATTTGCTAGAAAATGCAGAAAAAAACGGCTCAAAAATAATATATGGAGGCAAATCAATTTCAAAAGATAATTTTATTGAACCCACTATTATTGAAAATATAAGTAGTAAATCAAATATATACAATGAAGAAATTTTTGGTCCTATTTTACCAGTATTTTCATATGAAAAAATTGAGGATGCTATTTCTTTTATCAATGAAAAAGAAAAACCTCTAGCTCTTTACATTTTTAGTAGAGATAATAGAAATATAAATAAAATATTGAATGAAACTTCTTCAGGAGGTGTTTGTATAAATCATAATACTCTACATTATTCAAATTATAATCTTCCTTTTGGTGGAATAAATAATAGCGGTTTTGGAAGATGTCATGGCGAATATGGTTTTAGGGAACTATCAAATAAAAAAAGTGTTTTCGAACAGTTTTCCCCATTTAGCCCTACAGATCTTTTAACTCCACCCTACAATGCTGTCAAGCAGAAAATTATTGATATAATTATAAAATATCTTTAGAGATCTTCTCTAATTTTTCTGCTAATATCTCTTTGCTTAATATCCTCTCTTTTATCATATTCTTTCTTTCCTTTACCTAACCCTATTTCAATCTTAGCATAACCTCTTTCATTAATAAATAATTTTATTGGAATTAAAGAAAATTTTTTCTCTGTAACCTTCTTCTTAATTTGGTTTATTTCTTTTTTATTTAATAGCAGTTTTCTATCTCTATCTATTTGATGATTATTTATATTTCCATATATGTACTCATTGATAACCATTCCCTTTAAATAAATTTCATCATTATCAATTATACAATAAGAATTTGAAAAATTGACTGAAGAATCTTTAATAGATTTTATCTCTGTACCTCTCAACACTAAACCAGCAATATACTTTTCAGAAAATTGATAATTAAAATTTGCCTTTTTATTATTAATCAAAACTTTTTTATCAGACATTTTAAATAATATTTTTTGAATATGGAACAATATTAAAATCTGAAAACTTCTTATCATTATACATATAATAAGCATAATTTGCGATCATTGCTGCATTATCAGTGCAATATTCCATCTCAGGAATATGTACCTCAAGGTTATATTTTTCAGATAGTTTATTTATCTCTTTTCTTAATGATGAATTTGCTGCAACACCACCACATATTGAGATGTCTTTAACTCTATATTTTTTAATTGCTAAAATGAATTTATCTAATAGCATTTCAACAAGTTTTTTTTGAACAGATGCACAAATATCATTTAAATTATCTTTAATAAAATCACTGTTTTCTTTCACATTATCATTAATAAAATAAAGGAATGATGTTTTAATTCCGCTAAAAGAAAAATCTAGATCTGGCACCTTAGTATTTGGAAATAAATACATATTTTCATTACCGTCTATAGAATATTTATCAATTAAAGGACCACCTGGATAATCCAAACCAAGGATTTTTGCACATTTATCGAAAGCTTCACCAACTGCATCATCTCTTGTCTCTCCTACAACCTCCATATCATCATAAGATTTAACTAAAATGATTTGGGTGTGCCCCCCACTAACTAATAATGATAAAAATGGATAATTAAAATCTTTCTTATTGATAGTATGTGAGAATGCGTGAGCTTTTAAATGATTTACACCTATTAATGGGATCCCCAGCGAATAACCAAATGATTTTGCAAAAGTAGAACCTACCAGTAGTGAACCCAATAAACCTGGTCCAATCGTAAATGCAATTGCATCTAATTCTGATTTTACTACTCCAGCATCTGACAATGCTGAATCTACAATATATATTATATTTTTTTGATGAGATCTAGAAGCAATCTCAGGTACAACACCACCTAATTTTTTATGATCGAGCTGAGAAGAAATTATATTAGACTCAATTTTTCCATCAGAGATAATTGATGCAGATGTATCATCACAAGATGTCTCAATAGCCAATATTGTTTTATTCATATTACAAAAATATATATACTTTTGCGATGTAAGTCGTCTTATCGCTTCATATTTTGAAGAGGAAAGTCCGGACAATACAGAGCATTATACTTCTTAACTGGAAGGTCTCTTTTGAGAACAGATAGTGCAACAGAAAATAAACCGCCAATTTGGTAAGGGTGAAAAGGTAAGGTAAGAGCTTACCGATTAAATAGTGATATTTAATGCATTGTAAACCTTATAAATTGAAAGATCAAGTAATTCGATAGTTTTAAACTAATAGTTGCTCGCTATAATTCGAATGGGTAGATCGATTGAACTTGGTAGCGATATCAAGTCTAGATAAATGATAAGAATCTGATTATATCAGATACAGAATCCGGCTTATAGACTTACAATTTTTTATGAAATGGTATTATTGATTTCAGTATTATCTGAAGTAGTATGTACCGAAGAATATGTTGGACACAACTTCCTCTCACAAGATGAAAAAACAATTATTAAGACAACTAGTAATTTTTTCACAATATTATCTGTTCCGTAAAGATACAAAACTTTCTTCACTTTATTATAAACTTATACTTTCATGAAAAAAAACCACCTTAAAAATGAAAAAAGTTATTATTTGCAGCAGCATGCTTCAAATCCAATTAACTGGTTTCCATGGGGAGAAAAAGCTAAAGAAAAAGCTAAAAAAGAAGGAAAAATAATAATTCTAAGTATTGGATATTCAAGCTGTCACTGGTGTCATGTCATGGAAAAAGAATCATTTCAAAATGAAATTATAGCAAAAATGATGAATAAAAACTTTATATCTATTAAAGTTGATAGAGAGGAAAGACCAGATATCGATAATATATATATGGATGCATTACAATATATGGGAATACAAGGGGGATGGCCATTGAATATATTTCTTTTACCAAATTTAAAGCCTTTTTATGGAGGAACATACTTCAATCCAAACCAGTGGTATGGAATATTAAATAGCATTACCGATGCTTATTCAAAAAATAAAAAGGAATTTCTTATTTCATCTGAGAAATTTACTGAGGATTTAAGAAAATCTAATGTAGAAAGATATGGATCTAGTAATGGACATTCTATTAAATCTTTAGTTTATGAATTGAAATCAAAATTTGATTATGAATACGGAGGTATAGAAAAAGTACAAAAGTTTCCAATGTCTAATATGTGGAACTCACTACTTTATTATTCTATTTCAAATAATGAGTTAGACATTTATAAACATATCATAAATACCTTGAATCATATAATTGGGGGTGGAATTTATGATCATATTCAAGGTGGATTTTTTAGATATTCCACTGATAAGAAATGGAATGTGCCTCACTTTGAAAAAATGTTATATGATAATGGATTGATGATTGAATTATTATCAAACATATACTCATTAACAAAAAACAAAAAATATAAATTAATTATTCAGGATACCACGGAATGGATAATTAGTGATATGATGGATAAAAATGGAGGTTTTTATTCATCAATTGATGCAGATTCTGAAGGTGAGGAAGGTAAGTTTTATATATGGAAATACAATGAATTAAAAAAAATATTAGATAAAGATGAGTTTACATATGCTAAAAAAGTATTTAGAATATCCAAAGAGGAAGAATTTGAAGATCATATAATTATAAAAAGAAGTTTTGATGAGATTGAGAATATTGAGTTATTTAATTCCATAAAAGCTAAGCTTTATAATATTAGGAAATTAAGGATTCATCCAGTTATAGACAAGAAAATTATTTTATCTTGGAATGCTATTTTACTAAAAGGTTTAATTTGTTGTTACCAGTCTTTAGGTGAAAAGAGATACTTGGAAATTGCCTTAAAAAATGCAGAATTTTTAATAAAAAACTTTTTAAATCAGAAAACTATAAAAAGAATTTATAAAAGTGAAATAAATGCATTTATTGATGATTATGCGCTTACAATTAGTGCTTTTATTAAACTATATGATGCAACAAGAATAAAGCGTTACCTTAATATTGCAAGAAAATTAACTGAAGAATCAATTAAATTATTTTATAATAAAAAAGAGAATTTATTCAATTTCAATGGTAAAGAAAATGAGAAGTTAATTGCAGACAAAATTGAAATTTTTGATAATGTAATACCATCTTCTAATTCAGTTATGTTCAATAATTTACTCCTAATGGGGAAATATTATAATGATAAACTTTATCAAAATATCTACAATGACATGTCATTAATATTAAAGAAATTTTTGAATAATTATGAATATCTATCAAACTGGATATATACAAATCAGATCAATCAGATTGGAATTAACGAAATACAAATTATAAGCAATGAAAAAAATCTAAATGAATTAACTAAAAAAATTAACTCTTGGTATGCCCCAAATAAAATTTTTTCAATAGAATCAACTGAAAATTTAAAGACTAACCAAAAACTAAGTTTTATAATATGTCGTAATTATGTTTGTGGTAAACCTTTAGAAGACTTAAAATCTTTAAAAAATAAAATAATACAAAAACTGGATAGTTAGATAAATATGAAAAAATTATTTTTTTTAATTACTTCTCTAATTCTATACTCATGCATTGAAGATAATAATGTATCAACTGTCCCATCTATATCGTATGAAAATTTAATTTTTAAAAAAAGCATTAATAGTTTCAATCAAGATTCACTTATTCTAACAATAAACTTTATAGATGGAGACGGAAATTTAGGTTTATCTAATAACGAAAATAACTATCCTTACCATCCATATAATGCTATTATTGATCGAGATTTTAATTGGGTAACAATAGGATCAACTGATGTAAATCCCCCTCTTTATGTATATGAACCGAACGGAGTGTACTATTTATATAATAATGAAGATAATAGACCAACCTTTAACTGTGATAATTATATAATTGACACTGTTAATTCCACAACTCAACTTGATACTTTTTATATTCAAAAAAATGAAAATAATAAGAACATATTTATTGAATTCTATAAAAAAGAAAACGATGAATTTAAACTTATTGATTGGAAAAGAATCTTTGATGAGGAATACGGCTGTGGAATAGATTTTAACTCTAGATTTCCTCCATTAAATATCTCTAACTCTAATCAATTGTTATCTGGAAAATTAAGATACGGTATGGTATCCTATGGTTTTGATATAATATTAAAAAATGACATCTTCAAGCTTAAAATTTATATAAAAGACAGAGAACTTAATACAAGTAATATTATTGAAACTCCTGAAGTAACTCTAGAAGAAATTCTTTCTGAATAATTTATCTAAGAGGAGGATAAGCTTTTGGATCT
>JAYNOQ010000023.1:0-4056 GCA_038113315.1 Flammeovirgaceae bacterium
AATATTATGAAATGATTTTGACTGAATATTATTTTTGTATGAAGCTCTTAAACCTATACCCCAATTAATCCATTTATATTTTCTAAATGGATTCCATATATAAAATAGTCTATCGATATATCTTAGATTAGACTCTGAAATTATTAAATCAAATTGATTAAAAATTCTATTCATTATTTGAGGATATATCATAATCCCATATAGCTTTTTTTGAGGAATTATTATCTGTTTGAAATTTTGATTAAGCTTAGGTCCCTCATGAATTATAGTTAGGTCATAATCATTATCAATCATTTTAAAAAAAGGGATTCTATAATGAGGTATTTTATTATTTAATAATAAAATTTTTATTTTACTTCTCATTATTAACAAAAAGATAAACTTGTTTTAAAATCTGAATAATATTTATGATCAACCAGCTTAATTGATATGTCTGATATGGACAAAGTTTCATCAAGTGACTTGAGATCAAATAATGGATGTTTATTTACAATATCATCATTAACATAATACTGGTAATCTGGTAACTTTTTCATTAAACCATTAATAATTTCTATTGCTGGAGATTCTCTTAAATCATTAACATCAGGTTTATAGGTTATACCTAAAATACCTATAATTGGTTTTGTGTTGTGATTATCCTCAAAGATTTTAATATGATTAATTATTTGGTTAAGTACCCAATCTGTTTTATATAAATTTACTTTTCTTGAACTAGACATTAAAATTGTCAAGTCTTTCATATTGTTAATAAGAAAGTAAGGATCAACCGGAATACAGTGACCCCCAACACCAATTCCTGGTTTTAAAATATTAACTCTAGGGTGTTTGTTTGTCAAATCTATCAATTCGCCTGAATCAATCTTTAATCTTTCACATATTAAAGATACTTCATTAGCAAAAGCAATTTGATTATCCCTTGAAGCATTTTCTATTAATTTACATAGCTCTGCTGTTTTATCATTCGTTGGAAATAATTTCCCTCTAACAAATTCTTTATAGAAATCTATAGCCTTTTTAGTAGATTCGTTATCAATTCCGCCAATAACCCTATCATTATTATACAATTCATACATAATATTACCAGGTAGAACTCTTTCAGGACAATATGCTAGATAATATTTGTTTTTTAATTCAGGCTTTGTTTTTATGATAATTTTATTTATATCTTGAGTTGTTCCAACCGGACATGTTGATTCAATTATAACAAGATCTCCTTCTTTTAATACTTTGATGACTTCGTTAATTGCATCATATACGTGATTTAAAATAGGATTTTTATTATCATCAACAGGAGTCGGCACTACAATTATGTGAACATCTGCAATTACTGTTTTTAAGGAAGCTCTAAAAAGCTTTTTTTGATATACATCTAATATTTTATCTCTAACATCAACATCTGTAAAGTCTATAATCTTTGAATTTATTTTTTTTACTTTGTCTGGGTCATTATCAACACCATTTACCAAAAAGTTTGAAGATGCAATTAAAGCAGCCGTAGGAAGTCCTATATATCCAAGCCCAATAATATTTACTAACATTTTTTAATTTGTTTTTTTATAATTTTTAGTATTCTTTTACTTGCATTTCCGTCCCCAAAAGGATTTTTTAATTGACTTACCTTATTATATCTAGTTGAGTTAGTCATCAACTCAACTGTAGTATTAGCAATTTGATTAATGTTATCTCCAACCAAAATAATATTTCCATTTTCAATTCCTTCAGGTCTTTCAGTATTTTCTCTCAAAAGAACAACAGGCTTCCCAAGAGATGGAGCTTCCTCTTGAATACCTCCACTATCAGTTAGTATTAATTTAGATTTATTCATTAGCCAAATAAAAGTTAAATAATCTAAAGGCTCAACCAAGAATATTCTATCATTATTTTTTAATAATTTATTTACTGGTTTCATTATGTTAGGATTAAGATGAACTGGGTAAATAATTATAGTATTATGTAATTCTTCAGATATTTTAATTAATGCTTTGCAAATATTTACAATTCCTTTTCCATGATTTTCTCTTCTATGGCCAGTTACCAAAATCATATTATGAAATTGTTCAATTTTAGCTTCTAATTCTTTTACTCGATCAGTTTTATTTTTTTTAATTTTTTCTAAGCCAATTTCTAAAGCGTCAATAACAGTATTTCCTGTAATAAAAATGTTTTTTTTGTTAATATTCTCTCTAATTAAGTTTTCTTTAGATCTTTTAGTTGGACAAAAGTGAATATCTGCAAGCCTAGAGGCTAATTGCCTATTCATTTCCTCTGGAAATGGAGAATTTTTATTAAATGTTCTTAAACCTGCCTCTACGTGACAGAGTTTTATGCCAGAATAAAAGCAAGCAATTGAAGAACTTATAGTTGTAGTTGTGTCTCCGTGAACAAATATATAACTCGGTTTTATACTTAAGATAATTTTTTTTAGACCTGTTAAAATTCTAATAGTAATATCAAATAAATCTTGATTTTCTTTCATTATATTGAGATCAAAATCAGGTTTAATTTGAAAAATTTCCAAAACTTGATCTAACATTTCTCTATGTTGAGCAGTTACACACACATTAACTGTAAATTCTGAAGACTTTTTAAATAAGTGTATTAAAGGAGCCATCTTTATAGCTTCAGGCCTAGTTCCAATGACAAATAGAATAGAACTTTTATTTTGCATAAAATGTTTTTAAACATCAAATATAGATTTTTTTTTTAAGGTTTAATATATTTTAAGTACTTTTGGTACTTAAATATGTTACATGATTAAAGATCTTCTAAAACTTTTTAAAATAATAGATAACAATCAAAAAATAAGATTTTATTTTTTGTTAATCTTTTTATTTTTCGGGATGATACTAGAAGCCATTGGTATTGGAATTATTATTCCTTTGATAAATTTATTATTAGAACCAAATATTTTAGATATTGATATCTTCAATAATATATACACATATTTAGGGTTAGCTTCTACTCAGTCACTTATCAACATATTCCTTATAACAGTAATAACTTTATTCATATTTAAAACCCTTTACTTAACACTTATTACATACTATCAAGTTAATTTTTTATCAAAGTTTACTGCTAAGATTTCATCTGACTTATTTGAGAAGTATCTCAATCAAGATTATAATTTTCATGTAAAAAACTCATCTTCTAGTTTAATTAAAAACATTCAAGTTGAAGTTAACTTTCTATATACTTATTGTATGGCTTTTTTGATTTTATTACTTGAAATAATAATGTCATTAGCTATAATCGTTACACTAGTAATTATTGAACCCATTGGGGCTCTATGTATAGCATTTGTGTTTACATTATTTGCTGGTTTATTTTTATCATTTTCAAGAAATAAGATTATATATTGGGGTAATAAGAGAGAGTCTATTGATAAAAATATATCAAAAAATGTATTAAATAGCCTTGGAGGAATTAAAGATATAATCATAAATCAAAGATCTGAGTTTTTTATTAAAATTTTAAAAAATTTAAATTATTCTAGAGCTAAAATTAATTCGAATTTCACAACATTAACCCAAATACCTAGGTATTATTTTGAGTTTATAGCAATTACAGGAATTATAATATTTGTTTTTATTTTAACGTTTAACAACTTTGATGCAAATAGTATTATTGCAAAAGTTGGTGTGTTTGTAGCAGGGAGTTTTAAAGTTATTCCATCATATAATAGAATTGTAAGCTCTTTACAGAATATGAAATATTATAAGTCCTCTATAGAAATAATATCAAGCCAACTAGAAGATAAAGGTTCAAAAGAAAGTAAATTAAATAATAATTCTTCAAATTTTAGTTTTTATAAGTGTATAAGGTTTGAGAATGTTAGCTTTTCATATGAAAATAAAAAAATATTTTCAGATTTAAATTTTAAATTTAAGAAGGGTACTACTATTGGAATTATGGGATCTTCAGGGCAAGGTAAGACTACTTTAATTAATTTAATTTTAGGATTATTTGTCCCTCAAAGTGGAAATATTTTTATAGATGATTATAATCTAAAAGAAAATATAATAAGTTGGAGGAAAATAATCAGCTATGTTCCAC
>JAYNOQ010000023.1:4066-22016 GCA_038113315.1 Flammeovirgaceae bacterium
TTTTTGACCGAAGGTTCAATAAAATCTAATATTTGTTTTGGATTAAATGATAAATCAGTTGATGTTAAAATGATTAAAAAAGCAATTAATGAAGCTCAACTTGATGAATTTGTTAATCAATTACCAAATGGAATAGACACGAATGTTGGAGAGAGAGGGATACAGATCTCAGGTGGCCAGAAACAAAGAATAGGTCTTGCCAGAGCTTTATATAACAATCCAGAAGTAATCCTAATGGATGAAGCAACATCTGCTTTGGATAAAGAGACAGAAAAAGGAATACTATCAACAATAAAAAACTTAAAAGGCAAAAAAACAATAATAATGATTGCACATAATAAAGACTCTTTAAAAAATTGTGATTCTATATTTGAGTTAAATAGTTCAAAACTTATAAGATTAGATTCTGCTACTTAAAAAGTAAATGATTAACTATATTTATTAAAAAATTTTATGGACGAAATATTAAAATTAGATTTTTTAACAGAGATAAATTACTTAAGGCTATTTATTGATTTAATAATTTTATTTATATGCTCAAAGGCTATTGAAAATGTTTATAAAAAATATGGATATTCTAATGACAATAAGCTCCTGTTTACTAATCATATGTTTCCTTTTTTGATTGCAATATTTTTAATTGTTAGTGTAATAAAGTCTTCTATAGCTCTATCATTAGGTCTTGTCGGGGCTCTATCAATCATTCGATTTAGAACAGCAATCAAAGAACCCGGTCAACTTATAACACTTTTAATTATGACCTCGCTTGCTATATCAATGGCTGCAGAAAAAGAACTTTTAGGAATTATCGTTACCATAATCTACTGTGTACACTCGATATTCTTTCTTGATTCTAATAAGGATGTTATCAACTTTGACAACAAGATCCTAAGAGTATCCATCAAGAAAAACAAGAAAAATTTAGATGAAATTCTATTAATTAAAAATTTTGAAAGAGTCTATGAGGATGCAAACAAAGACATTATAATAGAGATTTCTCTAACTTCTGACCATAATAAAGTTACCTCAATCATAAATGAAATTAATAAGTTTGGAACTGTAAACTCCTATGAAATTTTTTAGAAAACGTTTAACCATTGCCATAACAACTTTATTCGTTTTTTCGTTTATAATTTATTTATCTGTATATAGCCTTCTATATATAAGTTATGCTAAGCCCGATATACCCCTCGTAAGAAACATTCAGAATTCTAGCATATTATATAAAGCATCCGATAGATTGATAAACTCTGGTATTGGTAATTTATATTTTTTTAATTCTGGTGTGCTATTTAATCAAAAACCAGACTTTGTATTAAAGTTTTCCAATAATGATTTCTATTATAAAGACTCTATTATTCATGATATTAAAACTGGAAAGTATAGAATATTAGAGGACTGGAATAAAAAATGGAGAAGTTTTGAAATAATTGTAAACGGGGAAGAGGTTGATGCTAAATTTAAGTATCATGGGTCTAGTGTTTCCCCCTATGTTCAGGGGTTTGAAAGTTTTTCAATTAAATCAGATGCGCCAATAAATGGCTATAAAAAATTTAAACTAATTAATGGTCTTGAGATGAATTACTTCAATGTATTTCTTAATTTAACAGGTAGGAAATTTAATCTTATAACAGAAGATCCTGGTCGCATTATCACAACTAATTCATTGGGCAAAATTCAAGATTTTTTTCAATACGAGATTTTTGATGAGGACTATCTTAAGTCAGAGTATAGAATGCTTAACCCAAAAATTATAAGGAGAAACACTTTTTGGGAAAACGACAATGATCCCGAATGGCATGCATCAAAACTTGATAAAATATCTTATAATATTGATACGGATATTATTTCTAGACAAGAATTTAACCTATGGGATTCTTTATTAAATAATTCTTCTGATGCTAATTATGATTCTGAATATGTTGGAATGTTTTTAGCTTTACTTCAGCTTTTTGGTCATCCACATCAAATAACTGGCAATAATGATAAATGGGTTATAAATAATGAAAAGATTTATCCTGTTTATAGAAATGAGGCTCATCTTGACCCCATCATTAATGATGAAATTAACAAGAATGCTTTATTCGACAAATACCAATATAGCTATTCTTTAGAGCCCTATAAATCTTTTATTGCGAATAAGAATGTTTTAATACAGCGTAATATTGCTTTTAAAAAATTAATTGATTCAAAAAATCAGATTGAATCACTTTTAGACTCAATTTATAATAAACATATTTCCAAACATCGCAGATACAATAAAAAGTATATTAAAATCAAGTTCGATTTTAAAAATAAAAAAAGAGTCTTGGAAAATAATTTAAATAATATAAACAGTTATTTAAACAGCGGGCACTCCTTGATTTTATTTGACGGTGAAAAAATTAAGTTTTCTTCAACTAGAAAAAACCCATTAAAACTTGAATTAAACGATAAGGTTTTTACTTTTCTTCCTAAGGAGTATGTGTATAATAAAAATGACATGACTATCAATGATAGTTTTAATGAATTAATAATAGAAGATATAGATGCTATTGACAGCTTAAAGATTCATGATATGATACTTAATAAAACACTTGAAATTGAAAAAGATTATTCTATTCTTCGCGTTAACTAATTTATTAGCTTGTTCTCCAATTATTAATAATGAAGATATTGAGGTTATAAACCTAAATATAAAAGACAAAAAGCTTCATCGCTTTTTTTCAAAAAGCTCTTACTACAGAATCAAAGGAATTTCAGACAAAGACTCGAGCAGTTCTTATAAGTTCAAAATAAACAACGATATGTTATCCCTAAAATTGAAAGGCAGATTTATTTCTGGGTTTCAAGAGGGTGTGCTTTTTGAAGATTCACTTGCTTTTTATTTACATGATTTAAGCTTAATAACATCGAAGGCTTTAATGATTAACTTTAATTCTTACAAGAAGAAAAAAGTTAATTTTTTACCATTATTTACAAAGGAAAATCTTGAGTTGCTAAAAAACAGATCTTCCAAAATTTATAGACTTGATAAAGATGGGGGCTTAATTAAGCATTATGCTGCAGAAGAGTATGTATCAGATCTTCGAGAAAACATAAATGAAATAATCTTTCATAAATCAACCCTTCTTAATATCGAAAAATTAAAAGGGTTGAACTTATATCCAAAGGGATATGATTCCTTTCTTATAATACATAATCCAATAACTAACCTATATACATTGCTGCCTGATTTTAACAGGTTTGGGTTAGAGGAGAATAATATTTTAGACATTGTTATAAATCTAATAAATGTTGAACAGCGTATTACTCGCTCTACTCAAGATACTACAATTCTTTCAGGTCTAATTAACATTGATAAAACAACTAATTTTAATAATGATCATGTTGTGTTTAAGGGTGGAGCTAAAGTTTATCTTGATGACGACGTTGATTTAATCTTTAATAATTGTACTGTTTCTTTTAATGGACTAGAGGAACTTCCTATTGAAGTTGTTGGAAACAAAAATAACTCCCTTGTATTTAATGATAGTAATGTTGGAATAGAGCATTCGTCTTTTAATAATCTTTCCAACTTTGATAATGGCAACATTAAACTACCTTCTGCAATTACATTTTATAATTCAGATGCTTTAATTAGAAATTCTAAAATGATAAATAATTTAAAAGGGGATGATTATATTAATTTTTATAATTCAAACTTTAGTGTTGAAAATTTGTTAATGGAAGATGTATACGCAGACGCTATAGATTCTGATTTTTCAGTTGGAACAATTGATAACCTAATTATAAAAAAAGCAGGGAATGATGGACTTGATTTTAGTGGATCCAAGGTGATGATTAATAATAGTTTTTTTTACAAAATTGGAGACAAGGCTTTAAGTGTTGGTGAATCTTCAGAGGTAAGGCTTGAAAACTCTAGTATTAATGATTCAGAATTAGCTATCGTAGTTAAGGATGGTTCCACTTTAACTTCAACAAACAATTTACTAGAAAACAACAAGGTAGATTTCTCCGTGTTTTTTAAAAAAGATTTTTATCCTCCGCCTTATCTAAATGCTGATTTTGTTGATTTGAAAAATATTAACCTTTTTCAGAAAGGTGTTATTTTACAATTAAACGTTCTTAAAGAGGAAATAAAATTAATTGATGATGTTGAATCTCTTTTATATGGAAAAACTTATGGAAAGGCATCTGAATAAAAATTTAAGACAAGAAAAAAAATACACCTTTCCAAGAGGTCAGTTAAATAATGTTGAACATAAATTAATCTCTTCAGGCTTTAAACTCAATCACGCCCATAATTACGTTCACAATATATATTTTGACAATTTCTTAACCTCAGGAGCATCAGAAAGTGTTGAGGGTGATGCTATTAGAGAAAAATACAGGCTTCGATGGTATAATGAAAACAAAAGCTTTGTTCTTGAAAGTAAAGTTAGATTGTCTTCATCTGGTTATAAAAATAAAAAACAAATAAACAGCTCAACATTAAATCATGCAGTTAAGCAGGTTGAGTTTATTACAAAAAGGCAGGCTATAATTCAAAACTCTTATTACAGGCGGTATTACATCAAAAACAATGTCAGGGTTACGCTAGATGATAATTTAAAATTTAGTTTACCCCTCTCTAATGTTTATAAAAACTCAAAGCATTGTATTATGGAGGTTAAGTACAAAACTGAATTTATATCTCTTTTTAATGAATTAAATCAAAATCACTTTCAATTAACAAAGTTTTCAAAATACTTGGAAGGATTAAAGGCTTTTAGTCTAATTTAAGAGACCTTTAACATCAATCTTGACAATAGTTGGCTTATCAATTTTTCACTTATTATCAATTGAATAAAATTCTACTATTATATTTCCTTAAAACCTTTGATAAAATTTGCCAAAAAAATTTTTAATAAGGTTGACATCCTTTTTTTTTGTAAGAGGATGCGAAAAAAGAGCTTTTATTATTTTTAAAACTTCCATTTAAATATGTTGAGTGATTTTGAAATAATTGATATTACTGATTTTAAAAAATATTTATCATTAAAACTTATTGTTTGAATATCCATATTATCTGATATTAATTTAGCTATAGAAAATGAAGGCTTGTAATCTTCACCTTCAATGTAATTAAAGTGGTCTTTTAAGACTTCTTTTGATTTACTAAGACTAATTGGAGATGTATTTTTAAATTCCTTATTAGTAAGAAAATGCTGCAAATTATTAATTATAATTTTTTTATTTGACGGCCATTTTAAATCTACAAAATATTCATTTAAAGGCACGTCATAATAATAGAAAACTGGTTTATTTAGCTTGAAAGCTTCAGCAGCAGTTGTTGACCCATAATGGAAAAAGTAATCTGAAATCATTAATAAGTCTGATACCTTATGAGTATTATGAACAACTTTTATGTTATTACCAACAAAATTGTAATCATCTTGAGATTCAAGTGGGTGAATTTTAATTATATAGAAGGTAGTTGGATTAATTTTTGCGGCTTTATTGATTGTTTGTACTAACTTTTTTCTAAATGATTTTGCTAATTTTGCAGCTTTAATAACACCACTGACATCATCAATAGGAATATCTTTAGCGTATAATATTTTTTCCTTATTATCGTATGATGAGACCTGAAAACCCGTAACAAAAAGTAATGTCTCTTCGTATAGATTTTTTTTGATATCTCTGTTTAAGTTTAATAAAATATCATCAATAAAATTATGGATTTCCCATTTAGGATAACCAAAATATTTTATTCTATCAAGAGATGATATTTTATTGTTATCATATAACATTTTTCCAATAATTTTGGCTGATTTAGGGCCCCAAAATACTTCAAAATCAATCAAGTTATCTCCATAAATGTCTTGACCTGCTGCCCTTAATAAATTCATTGGATTTTCATAATTAAATACTCCTTCAGTCCTTAGTGCAATTATTTTACATTTAAAAAGAAACTTCAATATGTATAACTCTGTTGATAAACCTCTTGAAGTAAGTGGATAGGTTAGAATTACATTTGGTCTAAACATAAAAGCTTTTTTCAACAAAACTGAGGAGGGATATCGCTTATGTATTATAGTCTCTACACCAAAGTCATTTATAAGTATATTCTTTATTTTTAAAAGATATTCATATTCTCTTAAATGATTATTATAAAGAATCAAACATTTACTATTCATTTTTGTAGCTCTTTGTTTTTAGTTTAACAAAACTCAGACACATGTCCAGCCTCCATCTATTATTATATTCTGACCTGTTATATAACTAGATTCATCTGACAATAAAAAGGCTATCGTAGGAGCAATATCTTTTGGTTTACCCATTCTTCGTAGTGGAACTTTTTTTTCATAATTATCAACAAAAATTTCATTTTGATCATTAAATATACCACCTGGAGAAACTGAGTTCACTCTAATTTGATGAGGACCAAGATAAGCTGCCATATATCTTGAAAGATTAACTAATCCTCCTTTAATAGCTGAATAAGCTGCAGGTAAAGTCATGTTTGTTTGGTTATATACTGAAAAATCTGGAGCTACAACTCCATATATAGATGCTATATTTATTATACTACCACTATTTTGTTTCTTCATTTGAAGGGTTACTTGTTGAGAAATAAAGAAATAACTATTCAATTGCCAATCAATATTTTGCTTCCAAGATGCTAATTCAATATCATCAAATTTATTTCCCCAATCTTTAGTTCTTGGATATGCATTATTTACTAAACCATCAA
Source organism: Flammeovirgaceae bacterium (assembly GCA_038113315.1). Lineage (GTDB taxonomy): Bacteria > Bacteroidota > Bacteroidia > Cytophagales > MED-G16 > MED-G16. The sequence continues at coordinate 10,785 of JAYNOQ010000023.1, forward strand.
TTCTATTATATTTTTTTATAACTCTTGATAAAGATGTTCTAATTGAATTTTCATTTGTAATATCACAATAAATATTAGATAAATCATTAGTTGTTTCGTGGTTAATATCAAAATTAATACAGAAACCACCCTGTGAATTTATTTCTTCAATTATTGTTTTACCAAGTAGACCGTCACCTCCAGTAACTATAATGATTTTATTTTTTAACCTATTTTTCATTTTTTAAAACTATTTTAAGTATTTCTGATGACTCTTTAATATCATTCATTGGTAATTTAGACTGTTTCAAACAATTTATAAAGTAATTAAGTTGAAGATAATAAGTATCCTCAATTTTAAATTCCGAGGCTTCGAACAAAATTATTCCATCATCTTTAATAGTATGATGAATCAAATCAATTGTCCAAGTTTTATCTTCGAAAACAATTTCAATTTCTCGTTTTGGCTTTTTACGAAAATAATTTAAAATTATGCTTGTAGTAAAGCTATCATATTCTAATATATAATTAGCGTAATCAAATGCATCAATATTTAAACTGGAAACATTTCTTAATACTGACTTGCTCTTTTTTGGCAAACCAAATAACCAAGTTGTGTAATCAAATTCATGAAATAAGTCCAAATGAACCCCACCTCCCATTTTTTTATTTGCACTGTATGTTGCTCTAAAATCTTTACTCGGACGCCAGTCTGGCAGATATGATCCGCAATAAACATTGACTTCGTTTATTTTTGAAAATTTAAAATCAAGTTTATTTTTTAAGTAAATAATACAAGGGTGAAATCTTAAATTACATGCTACATATGTAATAAGATTATTTTTTTTAACCAATTTTAATAAATTATCAATATTATCTAATGTGTGAACAAAAGGCTTTTCAATGAACAATGGAGTTCCATGTGTTGCAAAATTTTTAATAATCTTGTAGTGAAGATGTGTTGGATTTGAAATAATAACAAAATCAAACTGAATTGAAAGCTGTTCATTACTATAGATATTTTTAACACCCAATATGTTGGTAGGATTTTTTGTAGAACGCAATGCGTATAAATTAGCCTCAATGTTTAACAGTCTTAATGCCTCTATATGCTTTTTAGCTATTGTTCCTAAACCAACAATTAATATATTCATAAATCAAAGTCCAGTTTATTATTTTCTATTAAATATTCTAAAAATAAAAAATCAACAGTATAATCTAAATCAAAACAGATATGATTCATTTTATAAATTAAGGATTTATCTGTAATTGTAGATTTTTGATTTAAATCAAAAAAAGATCTTCTATACCAATAAAAAGATGCGTTTAGATCATATACCTTTGGAGCTGACTGTCTAGTCAATATATTTTCATTAGGGGGAGATTTCACTATAGAAACAAAGCCATTACTATTCTCTTCTACCATATTAAAATAAGGATTACGTGAAGCAGCATTTACTGAAAATAGGTTTAAAGCACTTTTATTTAACTTTAATATTTCTAGACCATTTTTTATATCTGCTAATGTTCTGAGAGGAGAAGTGACGTCAAGATCTAAAACAAAATCATATTTAAAATCTACTAACGATTCTTCATATAGAAGCAAGTCTTTTATCGTTTCTATTTTACCTGCACTATCAGTGGCTAAGTAATCAGGCCTTTTATAATTTGAGAAAAGTCCCAGTTTATCAGCTATTTGTTTAATCTTACTATCATCAGTAGATAAAGCTAATTTAGCTTTATAATCTGAAGTAATCTTTTTTGCTATTTGTATAGTATATTCAATAAGTGGCTTCCCTGAAATATTTTTAATATTTTTATCAATTATACCTTTAGACCCTCCTCGAGCACAAATAGTTATAAGTATATTCATTAAAATTTAATTTGATTGATATCTAACTCTGCTTTCTTAAAATCTTCAGATTTACCAATATCCAACCAATAGCCTGAAAATGGTATTGAACTTACTTTAAATTTTTGCTTAATTAATTCCTCTATCAAATCTGTAGCATTAAAGAATTTGTTTTTAGGTATATATTTTAACATTTCTTTTTTTAATAAATATAGCCCCCCGTTTGAGTAATAAGTATAAGTTGGTTTTTCTTTTAAACCCTTAATTGCACCATTATTGGTTTCTAAAATTGCATAAGGAATATTAACCTGGTAAGGTATACTTAAAACAGCTGCATCTGCATTTTGATTAATAAATTCAAGAAAAAAAGTTTCATAATCAATATTTGTTAATAAATCTGAATTAGTGATTAAAATATAGTCATGCTGAAAATTTTTTATTTGAGATACTGCTCCTATTGTACCTTTTGGTTTTTTTTCCCAAACATAATTTATGTTAATATTCCTTTTATTCCCGTCTCCAATATGATTTTGAATTTGTTCACCTAAATAATTTAATGATATCCAAAAGTCATCAATTCCAAAAAGAGCTAGTCTATCTATATTATGCTCTAAAATTGATTTACCCCCAACTTTCAATAATGGTTTTGGGGTATTATTTGTTAGAGGCTTTAGTCTTTTACCTCTTCCTCCAGCCATTATAACAGCATCTATAGGTAAGTATGATTTAATTTTTCTAAAATTTATGATACTTATAATTTTTCTATTTTTATTAAGCACAGGCACTATTCTGTAATTTTCTTTTCGGTATTCAATTATGTCTTGTATATTATTTTCACCCTTAGTAATGAATTTTGGATTTTTCTCCATAATAGAATTAACTTGAGTTTCAATTGTTATGCCCTTAATGAGAGCTCTTCGGACATCTCCATCTGAAATAGTTCCTAATAGAATCTCTTTATTATTTATCACAAAAAGAATTGAATCCTGTGTTAATTTTTCTAATAATATTAAAGCGTCTTTTATCTTAGTTCCGGAAAGGATTAAGTGCTTTTTGTAAAGTTTCATAAAAATTTTTTAATAGTTTTAATAATTGTATCAGCTACATTTTCCCTGAAATAGATATTATCTCCATTAAAATTTTCTAATTCTAAGGCTTTATGTGTTGCCTCTATCATTTCATTTTGATCAAATTTACAATTTATAATATTTTTGCTTTGAGCTCTTCCTTCTTGCCTGTTTCCAACATTAACTACATATTTACCAAAAGATGCTGCTTCAATTATACCACTTGAGCTATTACCTAGCAAAAACTTTGAAGATTTCATTGCGGAAAAATAATTTTCTTTTCCAAAATTATCAACTAAAGTTATTGAGTCTGAAAATTTCTTCTTCAACTTAAATGCCATATCCTTATAATATTTACCCATAGTATCAGCATTAACCATAGTAATTATAATTTGGTAGGTTTGACATAGTTCTGATAAAGTCTCAAAAGTTATTGAACTATAAAGTTCATTTTTTTGAACTTGAATTGTCTCTGGATGAAGAGTAACCAAAATGAAAGATTTGTCAGGAATACCAAATTTAGATCTCACATCATCCCAGTCTGGTAATATTAATTCATCAACACCATCTAAACTTAATGCTCCCACATTAAAAACATTAGATGAGCACCCTACAATTTCTATAACTTTATCTCTATAAACATCTGATGCTACAAAATGCATTTTAGATGCTAATGTTATTTGATGGCGATAAATATTATCAATAGCTCCCAGAGTTGTTTCTCCTCCATGCAAATGGGCAAACAAAACTTCGAAAGGGATTCCTGCTTGAACTGCAGCACTCATTTCAAAACGATCTCCTGAAGCCAAAACACAATCAAATTTATTTTCTTTCCAATAACTAGAAAATTCAATAATTAATTTTCCATATCCTTTTGATATATCTTCAGGCATATCGTATTTAGGCATCCCTTTTACCTTATGAATGATTCCAAAATTGTCTCTTTCAATCTCTTTTATCGTCTCTCCATATTGTTTTTGTAGATGCATTCCAAAAGCAATAATAATTAACTCAAACCGGCTATCTTTAGATAACTTTGAAATTAAAGGCACATATATACCGTAGTCTGCTCTTGAGCTTGTTAATATTCCTATTTTCATTTAAAATCTGAATAAGATAATTTATCAAATTGTTTTTTTTCTTTTATGATTTTTTTCCCAAGAATTGTATTCCACTCTATTGGAGAGATACCATCTCCAGGTCTTAATGCTATGATATCTTCTTCACAAATAATATGACCTTTAGATAAACTTTTATTCAAATGAATACTCTTTCTAACAATAGTTCTGTTTTTAATTTCGCTTTCACTAGGTTCTTTTATTCCGCTTCCACTAGTTGCAAGTTCTATATTTCTAATAGCTTCTATCATTACTTTTAATTCTTCTGGTTCCAATGATGCAGAATGATCTGGCCCAGGTAAATTCCTGTCTAACGTGAAATGTTTTTCAATTATTTTTGCCCCTAAAGCAACAGCAGCAATTGGAACTTCAATACCTAATGTATGATCTGAATAACCTATTTCTACATCTAAATTATTTTTAATTGCCAACATTGCCATTAAGTTAACATCTTTCATTGGAGTTGGATATTCGGTATTACAGTGTAAAACAGAAATCATCTCTCTCGAAATACCATACTGAATTAAGATATCTAGTGCTTGTTTAATTTCATATTCATGACACATCCCTGTAGAAATAATAATCTTTTTTTGTTTTTTTGCAACATGAATTAAATAAGGTAAATTGGTGATTTCTCCTGAAGGAATTTTAATATAGCTCATATTTAAACTGTCTAAATAATCAATGCTTTTTTCGTCAAATCCAGTTGAAAGAAATTTAATTCCATTTTTTTCACAACAATTTATTAATATCGGATACCACTCTAAGGGTATTTCTAATTTTTTAAGCATTGTATATTGATCTTTTTCATCACTATTCTTTGCAGATAATTGATATTTAGCTTTTTTAGCTCTTTTACTAACAAGAGAATCTGCTTTAAATGTCTGGAATTTCACAAAATCTGCTCCTGCTTCTGCGGCTTTTTTTATTAATTTCTTTGCATTCTCAATGTTTCCATTATGATTTACGCCTGCTTCAGCAATAATTATTGTTCTCATTCTTTTTAATTTTATTTTACTGGATTTCCATATACCTTGAGTCCGTTTGGTATATCATTTATAACTACAGAACCAGATCCTACAATGACATTTTCTCCTATTGTAATATTTTGATTAATTACAGAGTTTGCACCAATCAAAGTGTTATTATTGACTTTAACACCTCCACATAAAACTGCTCCTGGAGCAACATGAACTCCATCTGATATTACACAATCATGCTCAATAACAGATGCAGTATTTATTATTACACCATTTCCAATTTGAACAAAATTATTAATGGATGCATTCCTGTTAATAAAATTTCCATATCCTATCTTTATATTTTTGGATATGGAAGAATCAGGATGAACTACATTTATCAAATCTAATCCTTTAGAGTGCAATAGGTCAATCTTGTTCTTCCTAATAACATTATCTCCTATTGCAATAAAAAATAAATATTTCTTATCATAATATTTAAAATTTTTTTTGTTTTCATCACCTAAATATTTTAGGTTATGAGGATTTTTTTTCTTTTCTGATAATTCGGTGTATCCTTTTATTTTATATCCTTGACTCTTAATTGTACTTATGACTTCAATAGAGTGTCCAGAGTACCCGATAATTATAATCTCTTTTTCTTTATTTAATTCTAACATTACTTGGGATATTTACTATTTTACTCTCTAATAACAATGCGTTCTTTTGAGAATCTCTTTGACATTCACTATACATTGGCAGTTTGTATAGTAGTCTCCAGATAGGTCGTGTCAAAATTTTATCTTTATTTGTCTGTTCTAAAAATAAATCTCGATCTTTTTTGTTTTCTAGTATTATTGGTATTAGCCAATAATTCCAAATTGTTTCTTTTGGAATTGATGCTAGTTCAATTCCAATTGATGGCAACTCTTCAGCATAGAATTCATATAATTTTTTCTTATTCTTGATTATATCTTGGAATGATTCTAATTGTGCACAAGCAAGTGCAGCATTAATATTTGGCATTCTAAAGTTATATCCGACCTCGTCATGTATATATTCATAGTTTGTAGATATTTTTGCAGTTGTAGTGATATGTTTAGCTCTTTTAAAGAGTTCTTCATCCTGAGTGGTAATACAACCACCACCTCCAGAAGTTATAATCTTGTTTCCATTAAAACTATAGGCTGAGAGCATACCAAATGTTCCAGAATATTTCAATTTGTATTGACTTCCCAGTGCTTCTGCAGAATCTTCAATAAGATTAATTTTCCATTTCAAACAAATCTTTTTAATCTTATCAATTCTACACATGAACCCAAATGTGTGCATAGGGAGGCAAGCTGATATTTTCATTCCTGTTAATTTATTATATGTTCCTGTTTCTCTTTTCTCACCAAATTCTTCCAAAAAAGATTCTAATGCTAAAGGAGACATTCCCATTGTGTCAATGTCTACATCAATAAAGATAGGTTTAGCTTTTAAATAAGATATTGCATTAGATGTAGCGACAAAAGAAAGAGCTTGAGTTAAAACCTCATCACCTTGCTTTACATTTCCTAAAATTAAAGCAATCTGCAGGGCGCTTGTTCCATTAACTGTAGCTATACTATATTTGCTAGTTGTTAAGGATGAAATACCTTTTTCAAATTTATCTACAAATTTACCAACAGATGACACATAGTTGCTGTCTATTGTTTCATTTATAAACCTCTTTTCATTTCCGATAAAAAGAGGTGGATGAAGCCCTATAACATCATGGTCCTTGGCTATTGATCTAATAAGTGAATTAAAATTTCTAGCTTTCATTTTACATTTTATCATCTAAAAATTTACCTTTTTCTATATGTTGAAACTCTTCAATGGTCTCTTTAAATATTTCAATTAAAAGATCTCTAGACCAATTTTTTTCTCTTTTAAAAACCTCCATCCTTTTTTTGAAGTATTCAACTTTATCAATTAATTCTGAATTTATCTCTCCCTTAATAATTCCTATGGACTTAAATAAATCCAATTCTAATTTTTCAGTATTTGAAAAAAACTCTTCAATAGGTTTTTCTCCTGTAGTTTCTGATAATGAAAAATAACAGGGCCAAATTTTTGTATTTGTGTTTTTTGATGCTATATCTCTAGCTTCTTGTTCTGTTTTACATTTTAAAGCATCATATCCATTGATTTTTAAGAACCTGATGGCCAGTTCTTCAAAAGTATTCAAGTGTTTTTTTTCGTCTAGTTTTGGAAAAAAAACATCTCTGTTTTCACCAAAAATTGTTGAAAGTAAGCAAAGTTGACCTGATTCTTCTGGTGTTATAAAGTATCTTTTTACATCTAATGGTGCAACAATGGGTTGTCTTTTTTCAATCCTTTTGTTAAAACTATGAACTAAAGAACCATCAGAAAATAAAACATTGGCAAATCGAGATGATGAAATAGAAATTTCAGAGCTTTTTTTCATTGCAATCAATTCCATAACTCTTTTTGAAGCTCCCATCAAATTAACAGGATTTGATGCTTTGTCAGTTGAAACACAAAAATATTTTTTTGTGTTATTATTAATAGATTGATTGATTGTTTTTTCTGTATTGAAAATGTTGGTCTGAATCATTCTGTATGAAGTAAAAGGATCTTTTTCACTTCTTACGTGCTTTAAGGCTGAAAGATTCATTACATAATCATATCCGCCATCAGATTCAATAAAACGGTCATATTCCAATGAATCAATATTTAAGGCAAATGTTTTAAAGTCTTTGCAAATATAGCCTAGTGAACTCCTTATGTCCCTTACTAACTCTACAAGATTATTTTCGCTGATATCGACAACATGAAGTTTGTTTGGGCGTCTTTTAAAAATTTCTTTAACTAGTGCTTGTCCAATTGAACCAGCACCTCCCAGAACTAAAAAACTAGAATTTTTTATTATGTAATTTAAATCTGATGATCTATTTTCAATGTCAGATAAGAATAATGACTTAGATCTTTCAACATAATCGTAATAGTTCATTTTAAGTGAATATTATTAAGTTAAACATTTGATTTAAGAATATAGTTGAACAAAATATTTTATAATTTTTAAATTTTTATTATTGAAATATTATTAGATTTTAAATTTTCAATTTCTAAGCTATTGATATCATGAATTATTGATATAAGGTCTGAATGGAAATTATCAAAAGACGGATATAATTTAATTTTTGTTGAAAGTTTTTTTGATTCATCATCAGATAACCCATAATTATTCAACCATTCATTAATATCAAGACTAACCCTCTCTTTATCAACAAGAGGGTCAATGACAATTATTTCAGCACCTAAAACTAATAATCTGGATGCAACATGAATTGAGGGAGATTCTCTAGTGTCTTTTGTACCTCTTTTAAAAGACCATCCAATTATAGTAATATTTTTAGATCTTACATCTCCATCAAAAAAATCAATTATATTTTGAACGAAACGATTTTTTTGATAGTCATTTATTTTTACAACTTGATGCCAATATTCAGCAACTTCTTCAAGTCCGTAATGTTTACATAAGTAAACTAAATTTAGAATATCTTTTTGGAAGCAACTACCTCCAAAACCGACTGAAGCATTTAGGAAATGAGGTCCTATTCTATGGTCCATTCCAATAGCTTTGGAAAGTTGATTGATATTTGCACCTGTTTTTTCACAGAGTGATGATAGGCTGTTTATTGATGAAATGCGTTGAGCTAGCATCGCGTTTGAAGCTAGTTTAGCTAGCTCAGAGGACCATACATTAGTGGTTAAAATCTTTTGTCTTGGAATCCAATTTGCATATATATCAACTAAGGTCTTAACAGCTTTTTGACCATACTCTGTATCATCTCCTCCAATAAGTACACGGTCTGATTTAAATAAATCTTGAATGGCAGTACCTTCTGCTAAAAATTCAGGATTGGAAAGGATTTCAAAATGTACTCCATTCCCCTCTTTATCTAAAATCTCCTTAATTTTTTCTGCAGTGCGAACAGGTAAAGTAGATTTTTCAACCACAATCTTATCTGTTTTAGCAACTTGAGCAATCTTTTTGGCTGAGGCTTCAATATATTTCAAATCAGCTGCCATACCAGCGCCTTTTCCTTCTGTTTTGGTCGGAGTATTAACCGCCATAAAAATCATTTCGGCTGAGTCAATCGCTTTATCTACTTCCGTGGAGAAAAATAAATTTCTTCCTCTTACCTGAGAAACCACTTCTACTAGTCCAGGTTCATAAATAGGGAGGTTTTCAAAAGGACCATTCCAATCAGCAATTCGTTGTGAATTTATATCAACAACAGTAACCTTTATATTGGGACATTTTAAAGCAATCACAGCCATTGTAGGGCCTCCTACGTATCCCGCACCAATACAACAAATGTTTTTTATCTGCATCTTATTTTTTTAAAAGCCAAGAGGAGGATTGAATTTTTTCTCCAAGCCCCTCAATTAGTTCAATACCCAATTCTTTACAAATCGACACCTCAGGAATACTATCATTATTTTGATCTCCACCATTAGCAAAAAATAAATCATAATCAACACTATATTCTTTGGCCAAAAAACTCAGAGACGCACATTGAGTCTTATCCTTATCAATAGAAACTATTGCTTTGTCAACAATACCTATAGCCTTTACAATAATAAGCCTCTCATCTTCATCCATAAATGCTTTACTTCCCTTTAATTCACGTTGTAAATCACTATTTATAATAACCCAAAGGGCATCGCCCTCATTTTTTGCTTTTTTAAAAAGCTCTATGTGCCCCTTATGAAGTGGATTAAAATATCCTGATACAATGATTGCTTTTGGTTTCATTACACTCTATTATAATCGTCTTCTATACGCACTATATCATCCTCTCCAAAATAGGTCCCTGTTTGCACTTCAATTAGAACAACTTTATCTAGTTTTTTATTTTCTATACGATGTTTCATCCCTTGAGGAATTAAAACGGTTTCCCCGGCTTTGTATTCTTTTACATCACCATCCAATGTAATCGTTCCTACACCCTTTACAATAGTCCAAGCTTCTGAGCGCTTATAATGATACTGGTAGGAAAGTCTTCCACCTGGGTCAACCTCTATTCGCTTCAACTTATAATTAGGTTCATCATGCAGTACAAAAAACCGTCCCCAAGGACGCTCTTCCCTTTCGATTGAAATCATTTTTCTTTTGAATTAAATAGAACAATATGTTCGTCATCAGTTAAAAATTTAGAAGCTAAATAAAAACTTACTTTTCTTCCAATTAAATCTTCTATCTTATCTTCAAGCTGAGATATATATTCCATATTTAGATCTCGTCCAATTAAAAATACTTCAATTAACCCAGAGTCATTTCCTTTTGCATATTCTCCTACAAGAATAATTTTGTCTAAATTACCCATACGCTCTAGAACTTTTTCAACTAAGTCCTCTAGCCCTAAATGCTTTAACACAACTTTACGTAAAGTTTCAAATAAAGGGTGGTTAGTATTTGCCTTATATTCAATCTTATTATTAACCTTTAGTTTTTTTAAATATCCCGCTTTTTGAAGATGATTTAATTCTTTTCTAATAGCATTAGTAGACTCACCCATTTCATTTGCAAGACCATTTAAATATCCTTTATTTGCTTGTGAAATAAAAAACTTTATTAGTAATCTTAAGCGTGTTTTTGAAGTGATAAGTTCTCCTAGCATTAATATATTTTTTAAATCTACTTATTTTCAAGTACCAAAAGTACTTAAAAAACAATTGATAAAAAAATTATTTATCATTTTTTCAATAAAAATGAATTATTGAACTCAATATTTTTTAGTTACTTTTATGTCAGTTAAAATACTTTGAATCCGACTTAAACCAACTTTTCTTTTATAATATATCTTTAAAATGGAAATCCTTGTTATTAGTTTTTTATTTTCTATATCATTTTTAATGCTTTTTAACAAAGTATTTTTAAAAAATAAAATTACCGATTCCATTAACTACAGATCATCTCATTCAGTAATTGCTACTAGAAGTGGAGGTATATCAATTTTTACTGTTGTTTTCTTAATATCAACATATTATTATTTAACTACAAAAGATGTTTACGATTTTTCGATTTTAATCCCATTAGCACTATTGGTTTTTGTAGGTCTTTATGATGATATTTACAAAGTCGACTTTAAACTAAAGTTTATATTTCAAATTATAGCTGCAAAAATCATTATTGACAATGGATATAGTATAGAAAACTTACATGGTTTTTTGGGAGTTTATGAGCTTGGAAGAATATT
>JAYNOQ010000024.1:0-21705 GCA_038113315.1 Flammeovirgaceae bacterium
TAGACTTAGAAACATTTTTTTACAATCAGTGGATTTTTGTTGGACATGAATCACAGATTAAAAATACAGGAGATTATTTTTTGTTCGAAATAGGTAATGAGTCAATAATTATCATTAGAGATAAAAACTCAAAAGTAAATTGCTTTTATAATCTGTGTAGACATAGAGGATCCCATATATGTTTAGAGAAAGAAGGAAAAACAAAAAAATTAGTTTGTCCTTATCATTCATGGGTTTATAATTTAGATGGCAAATTAATTAAAGCAAGAATGATGCCTGAAAATTTTGAGAAAAAGGATTGGCCTTTGCATAAATGTCATTCAATTATTTTTGAAGGATTAATTTTTATAAACTTATCTGATAATCCAGATAATTTTAATGAATTTATAAAACCAACTAGAAATTTCATTGAAATCCATGGCTTAAGTAATGCAAAAATTGCTTACAAGAAAAATTACCCAACTAACGGTAACTGGAAGCTAGCTCTTGATAATTTCCATGAATGCTATCATTGTCAAACTGCACATCCCGAATATTGTAAAGTTCATACGAAAGACTATATTCAAGCATATGGAGCTGGAAATAATACTGGACCTGAATCTCTAGAGTTTAGTAAAAAACTCAATGATTGGAATATAAAAACAAAAAATATTGGTTATTTAACTGGTGAATACTCTGAAAAAAGTTTTTCAAGATTCTATAGAAGTGCTGAAAGAACTCCATTTACCGGAAATAGATTATCTGAAACAAAAAACGGAAAGCCAGCATCTACATTAATGGGTGATTTTAATGAGTTTGATGGTGGTTATACGACCATAGGAACATCTCCCTTTAATAGTTTATTGATGTCTAATGATTTTGCAACTGCTTTTACTTTTATACCTAGAGGTCCAATGAAAACAGATGTTGAAATAATGTGGTTGGTTGATAAAGATGCAAAAGAAGGTATTGACTATAATTTAGAAAATATGATATGGATGTGGGATAAGACAACGATTGCTGATAAAAAAATAATTGAGGATAATCAAAAAGGTGTTATCTCTAAAAAGTATAAACCTGGACCACTATCAGAAATGGAGAAGGGATTAGAAAAATTTAAGAAGTGGTATTTAAAGACTTTACTAAAGACATTAAAATAGTTTATTTGATCTGTTTATAACACATATATCCAGGAGTTCCTGCCACACTACCGCATGGATAGGAACCAGCTCCACAATAAAATATATCCTCAAAATCTCCAATATTATAAAAATTATTTTTACCGGAGAACTTATAATTTCTTGAATCAAAATTTTGTCCTTGAGTTAGCATGACATGGTCAATGTTTCCTCCAGGAAAATAAAATTCATTTTTCATGTCTTTCGGTGTTAAAAAAATGCTCTCAACACAATCAGAAGGATTTGAAATATATTGAAAAACTTTTTGTTTAATTTTTTCATGAACATTTTTTAATTCATTACCAGTCTTATCAAAAGAAATATTCTTAGTAAATAAAATTAATTTATCATATTTTTCAGAATTACCTAAATGTCGTTGAGCAGCACCTTCACAATAAACTTGAATATAACCTGGTTCATATTCTGAAACTTTATTTAAAGAATTATTACTTTTCAACTCAAATTCATCCAAATTATCGACAGAAAAAACAAATCTGAAAGAGCTCTGCGATTTATCATCTCTATTATTATTTTTCCATATTACCTTATTCTTAAAGAAAACTGTAACCTTACCACTTGTTCCTATAATCTTTTTTGATTTTAAAGATTGATTTAGTTTTTTATTATCAAAAAATTTTGAAGGAGTTATTGGATCTGTTGCAAAAACTAATATATCATAATCATACTCGTTACCGTTTGTAAGTATAACTTTTTTAGAAATTTCATCAATATTACTTATTTCAATTGATGTACTAATCTTAACTCCGATAGAAGTATTAATTTTTTCAAGTTCTTTAGTTATCTGCCAAATTCCATTTTTAACATAACCCCAATAGCCTCCAAATACTGAACCTGAATCCATAAGAGGAATTATGAAAGCTGAACCTGGAGAATCTATTGATTCAGGACTACTTTCTATTACTGTCATTCCCATATATAGTTTGGTTCTTTCAGCAGAAAAGTAATGATTTAATAAATTTCTAGCTGTCCCCTTTATCCAAAGATTAACTAAGGTTTTACCTAATTGATTTTCAGCATCTTCTAAATTTGGGGGAATTCCTTTCTTGTAACCTTCTCTTATAAAATTGATTACTTTATTTTCATCATTTCTAAAACCAATTACATCTCCATTCTCACCTAATTTTTCTTTTAATTCTTTTGATAAAGCATATTCATCTTTATATATATTTACTTGTGTATGATCGTTTTCAAAATATACAATTTTTTGATAGTTAGGTGAATAAATTTTTAATCTGTTTGATAATCCAGTCTCATTAAAAATAAAGTCAGGCATCATACCTAGAACAGTTGCTCCTTTTGCAAAAGAAACAACATCTCCATTAATTTTAATAGAATCAGAAACGCATGCCCCTCCAACTTTATTTGATTTTTCAAGTAATGTAACATCATAATTATCTCTTGAAAAATAATTTGAAGCTACTAAGCCATTAATACCTGCTCCAATAATTACTACTTTTTTTTTACTCATCAAATTATTGTTCATTTAATAAAAATGCCTTTATAAAATCATTTATGTCCCCATCGAGAACATTGTTTACATCTCCTCTCTCAACACCTGTCCTCACATCTTTAATCATTTTATATGGATGCAATACATAATTTCTGATTTGAGAGCCAAAGTCTATCTTTAGTTTTGTACTATCTCTCTCATCTTTCTCCTTATTTACTTTGTCTACCTCAATCTGGTATAATTTAGATTTTAACATATTTAAAGCTTTCTCTTTATTTAAAATCTGACTTCTTTCTTGTTGACATTCTATAATTAATCCTGAGGGATCATGCTTTAATCTCACCGCAGATTCAATTTTATTAACACTTTGCCCTCCAGCTCCACTCGCTCTAAAAGTCTCCCAAACAATATCAGCCGGATTTATATTTATTTCAATTGTCTCATCAACTTCTGGGTAAGCAAATACAGAAGCGAATGATGTATGCCTTCTAGCTCCAGAATCAAAAGGAGAAATTCTAACTAGCCTATGAACACCAATTTCTGATTTCAAGTTGCCATATGCAAATTCTCCCTCAATTCCTAAAATTGCTGACTTTATGCCAGCTGTATCTCCAGGTTGCACATTAACTTTTTTAACAGTAAAATTTTGTGATTCAGCCCACATAATATACATTCTCATTAAAATACTTGCCCAATCTTGACTCTCCGTACCACCAGCTCCAGGATTAATTTCTATTATAGCACTCATTTGATCTTCTTTACTAGAAAGCATTTTTTTAAACTCAAGACTTTCTAATAAAGAGTGAGATATTTTATACTCTTTATTTATCTCTTCTTCATTAACATCTCCAGTCTGATAAAATTCATATAAGGTTTCTAAATCAGATATTGAGGAAATTAAATTATCGTAAGCTTCAACCCATGTTTTATTAATAGAGATTTCTTTTAAAATCTTTTCTGCTTCCTCCCTATTATTCCAGAAATCAGGCTCTAAAGAAATTTTTTCTTTAGATAAAATTATTTTTTTTCTATTATCATAGTCAAAGATAGCCCCTTAAAGCAGAGGCACGCGTAACTAAAGAACTAATTTGATCTGCATTCATTTTTATAATTTTTTAACCCAACCAAATTTATCTTCAATTGTTCCAAATTTAATTTCAGTTAAATAATTTAAAATTTTCAGAGAGAATCCAGTATTCTTATTAATTGGTAAATTATAATTTATTGAATTAAACCCAATTGTCTTAATAGGAGCTATAGTTGCGGCAGTACCTGCTCCAAATGCCTCAGTCATTTCACCTTTGTTTAAAGTTTCTATGATTTCATCAATTGAAATTTTTCTTACATCTACTTCAATTCCCAACTCGGAGCAAACTGAAATTATACTATCTCTTGTCACACCATCTAATACTGTATCACCAAGAGGTGGTGTTACTAACTTATTATCAATAACAAAAAAAAGATTCATTGTACCAGACTCTTCAACATATTTATGCTCTTTTCCATCTGTCCAAATTAACTGATGATATCCTTCCTTTTGAGCTTCAACTGCTGGATAAAGAGCGGCAGCATAATTTGCTGCAGTTTTAGCATATCCTACACCTCCAGATACTGCTCTAGTATAGTTTGTCTCAATTTTTACATTTACAGGTTCAGAATAATATCCACCTGCTAAACCACAAATTATCATAAAAATATATTTATCAGCAGGTTTGATTCCGATATAAGGATCTACAGCGAACATTAATGGCCTAATATATAATGAGTTAGTTTCACCTAAAGGCACCCAATCTTTTTCTATTTTAAGTAATTCATTTATTGACTCTGTAAATATATTTTCAGGTAATGTTGGCATACACATCCTCTCAGCGCTTTTATTAAAACGTTCAGCGTTTTTATCGGGTCTAAAAATTAAAATATCATTATTTTCATTTTTATATGCTTTTAAACCTTCAAAAATTGTTTGACCATAATGTAGAGTGGTACAAGCTGGAGATAATTTTAAGTCTTGAAAAGGAATAATTCTAAAATTTTGCCAACTTTCATTTTCATATTCACAGATGAACATATGATCAGTATAGTATTTACAAAATCCTAGGTTTGAAAAATCTACTTCAGATATCTTAGACTTACTAACTTTTGAAAAATCGATATTCATTATACTATTTTTTTCTCTTATCAGATGAGATTAGACCATCTTTTAGCCTTACAACTCTTTTAGAATATTCTGCAATATCTTCTTCGTGAGTAACCATTATTATAGTATTTCCTTTTTCATGTAACAGGGAAAAAAGATCCATGATACTATATGATGTTTTACTATCTAGATTACCTGTTGGTTCATCAGCCAGAATAATACTAGGGTCATTAACTAATGCTCTTGCAATGGCAACTCTTTGCCTCTGTCCACCTGATAACTCATTTGGTTTGTGAGTAGCTCTGTCTACTAAATCTACATCTTCTAATGCTTTCATAGCTAAATCTTTTCTTTCACTTGAAGAATAACCCGCATACACAAGAGGAAGAGATACGTTATCTAAAGCCGAAGCTCTTGGTAAAAGATTAAATGTCTGAAAAACAAATCCAATTTCTTTATTTCTGATGTCTGCAAGTTCATCTTCTGACATATTACTTACATCTTTATTATTTAATTTGTAAGTTCCTCCAGTTGGTGAATCTAGACAACCAATAATATTCATTAAAGTAGACTTTCCAGAACCAGAAGCACCCATAAATGAAACGTATTCATTTCTTTTGATGTCAACTGTAATAGAATCTAAAGCTTTAACAGTCTGCTGACCTACTTGGTAATGTCTAGAAATATCTTGAACTTCAATTATATTTTTCATATAAATATTTATTTTCGCCTATTATTTAGATGCCAAAGTAAACAAATTTGCTCTTATTATTTAACATAAATTAATTTAAAATCAAATGGAAATTTTTTTTCAGCTAGAGACATATATAGCTTTATTCACTCTTACTTTAGTAGAAATAATTCTTGGAATTGATAATATAATTTTCATTTCAATTGTAACAAATAAGGTAAAGAAAGAAAGTAGAAATAAAGCAAGAGTAACTGGTCTTCTTTTAGCTCTTATTCTTAGAATCATAATGTTATTTGGTTTAACATGGTTTATAGGACTTACTAAACCTATATTCTATGAATTTAGTATCAAAGATTTAATATTATTATTTGGTGGTGCATTTTTAATATTTAAAAGTGTAATTGAAATATCCCATAAAATAAATGGAAACTTTGATGAAAAAATCCAAACTGATAAATCTGTTTCTCTAAAATCTATTATATGGCAAATAGTTGCAATTGATTTTGTCTTCTCAGTTGATTCCATATTAACTGCAATTGGATTGACTGAAATTTTACTTATAATGATAATTGCAGTTATAATTTCAATATTATTTATGATAGTATATTCATCAAAAATTAGTGATATTATTGATCGTTATCCGTCCCTAGAAATATTGGCATTATGTTTTCTAATTTTAATAGGATTCACTCTAATATTAGAAGCTGCACATATAGAAATCCCTAAAGGATTTATTTATTTTGCTCTATTCTTTACTTTAGGAGTAGAATTAGTAAATATAAAATTCAGAAGAGTTTCATTGAAAAGAGTAAAAATTAAAAAATAATTTTTACTCTTTCACTAGTTTAAACATCGCTTTCTTATCTCCTTGTACTAACTGAATTAAATAAATACCATCATTTTTAGAGGAAATATCAACATCATGCGATGTCGAACCACTATCATTATTAAGATTTTTATTATAGATAGGTCTTCCAAAAATATCAATTATTTCAATATCGATATCACCTCTCCAAGTATCTGAAAATTGTATTTTAAATTCTCCATCACTTGGATTAGGAAAGATTGAAATATTTTCATCAATTTTAGTGAATTCTATTCCTTGAACTACAGGAGTTTCTTTCTGTATATAGAGATCATCAACTAACCAACCCCATCCAACAGTTAGATCATCAGAAAATAATCTGAACCTTACTTTAACTGTGTCCCCCTCATTGAAATATGGCTTAAAGTTAACTTGCCTATCTCTCAATAAAT
Source organism: Flammeovirgaceae bacterium (assembly GCA_038113315.1). Classification (GTDB taxonomy): domain Bacteria; phylum Bacteroidota; class Bacteroidia; order Cytophagales; family MED-G16; genus MED-G16. Next base: position 6,714 of record JAYNOQ010000024.1, read on the forward strand.
CTGGGTTACCAAAGACATTAGTATTATATGCAGCTCTCCATGCAGGATCTGCATCAGCATCATATCCATCAATAAGACCTTTCCAATTTATACCATCTTTTGATGCTTCTACAATCACATAATCCCAATAATCGAAGTCACCGTAAGAAGAACCTGGTTCTCCTGGTTCAACTAACACAATCTCATTAAACCTTATTGAAGGAGTAAAATCAGTTACTATAATAGGTATATTTAGCATAGCGTGGACACTGTAGCCATCAGTGTATCCACCATCTACTCCAGACTCGTATGGATGCTCAGTATGAAGCTGTCTTCCTTCAAAAGAACCCTGAATACCAATCCTAAATCTATCCAAATAGAACTCATCACCGACAAGGTCACTAAATGTAGTGCTAAATTCTGTTCTAGCATTAAGAATAGGATTAACAGCAATATTTATAATATTGGATGGATATGATACTCCATTTACATAACCTATTGCTTGAATCTCAAAATCCCCTTTGTCATCTACCTCAAAAAGATAATCTTTTTCTCCTATATTTTCAGTTTCATAAAATGTTGCTCTAAATACTCCATTCGCTTTAATCGATAAAGAATCATAGGCAGATTTTAAATCTACTTTTGAAAATAATTCATAAGTTTCCTTATTATCCGTCTGATATCCTTCAAGTAAAACTGGAGGAAGGGTAGCTGGATTTGGAACAAAATCTTTTAGGTCGTCTAAAGTAGCTGTCCAAATTCCTCTACCGTGAGTAGCAAATACGATTTGGCCCTGATCCTTAATTTTCATGTCCCAAATAGTGACGTTCGGTAAATCACCTATAACTTTATGCCAGGATTGACCTCTATTAGTAGTCTCAAATAGACCAATTTCAGTACCTGCCCAAATAATATCAGAATTATGTGGCATAACTAACAAACTATATACTGCAACATCAGGAAATCCATTAGAGGATTTACCTGTAACATTTAAATGAAAACCTGAAAGATCATTCCATGTTTCTCCTAAATCTTTTGTCTCAATAATTTTAGCATCTCCCGACATTCCAAACAATATATAGGCAGTAGAATCTTCAGTTGGGTGAGAATAGATTCCAGAAATATTACCCATATTTGCAAATCTTGTAACAGGATCAAAAGTCTCTCCCCAATCCTTAGAAATGAAAATATCTGAGGATGAAGTCATTCTTCCTCCGGCATAGACAAATCTTGGGTTAGATTGTGATACTTCTACATCAGCACCACTCCAAAAACTATTCGCCCAAGTTCCACCAATTTGAGTTTGAGACCAAGAAATTCCAAAATCTGTTGATTTATCAATACCTGTTGAATTTATAGTGTATAGAACATCTGGATCTTGATAAGATGTTGATACCCTATTTATAAAAGGTCCAGATCCACTTAGTAGTCCAGCTACCCAATTCCAATTAAGACCACCATCATGAGAGTAATAAAAATTATTACCTTGAGATCCTCCAAACATCTTATCTGGATCAGTAAAATGAGCAATTACTTCAAAACCATCGCCACCGATTAGATGAGCATAATTAGTTCTCAAACTTGCATTTTCATCTCTAGAACTTACAAAAGTACCATTATCCTGAGCTCCGGCTATATACTGATCAAAACCAGCGACTTTATCTGCACCATAAAATTGAGTTGTATTGTACCCTCCACCTGGGCCAAACGCTAAATCAGAAATTACACCTGCCCTATAAAATTGATCATCCTTAACACCAGGATCCTTATCCGAAATAGTATAATATATTCCTCCGTCAGTTGTAAGATAAAGTATAAAAGTACTATCAACTTCAGAGTCTACTATTGTTCCTAAGTTGTGATGATCAACATGAACATTCTGATTAATATTATTATTACCACCATTATCGTACTGGTTAGTCATATACTGAACTGATTTTTTTAATGTTTTGTATTGAGCATCAACTAAACGAATTTTGATAGAAGATTCAGGTATATTTTCTGAATCCCAAGAGATATCATCAGCAAGATATGGCCATAACAAAAATAAAGATTTATGAAGTTGACCATTTAAAGACTCAGGATTTCCTGAAACACCATTCCCATTAATTGAAGACTGAGTCATAGTTTCATCATACGGTAAATTCTGAGGAAATATGTACTCTCTACTATCACCAGATTCAGATTCTAGATTAAACTCACCATCATTCTTGTTATCTCTGAATGATACAGTGATCTGTTCTGCAGGGTCTGCACTGATATTCCATACTTCGAAAGGAACTTCAACTACATCTTCGTACCTGTAAAGATTGTGAGCAACACCAGAAGTTGATTCCTCTGGAACAGAAAACCTGTATGCTTTCTGACTTTTTCCTGGGCCAAATCTTACTTCAACATCTATCAAATCTGGATTGTCAGAATTATCCTCCCACTCAGTACCAGAACCTAAGGCTGCACCTCCCCAAATATTAACTAAATTCATATGAGAACTAATGTTATCTAATGTTACTGTAGTTGTTGAGCCAGTAAATGTGACCCCAGGATTAGGTAGCACTGTTGCTTTTGAAGCATCTCTACCTGCATAATAAACTATACTGTCATTGAATGGATTTACTGTTATTGTGTTATCAAACCATCCCTGAATATATAACCAATCATCATCCGAATTATCATCATTTTTTAATAAATTCCAAACAACACCCCCATCATATGATACTTTGAGATAAGATGCAGCATCTCCATCAATTCCAGCATAAACTATATTGGGGTTTTGGTGAGATACAGCAAGTTCTAATCTAGCAAAATTTCCACCACCACCACCACTAAGAATTCCTTCTTCATTATCGTAAGCAACTGTTGACCCTAAACCAATTCCTCCAGGATTTGTCCAAGATGAGCCAGCATCAACTGACTTTAGAATACCAACACCTTTAACTGCAGCGTATTGAATATTAAAGTCTGAAGGAGCTGCAATTACTTGTTGAATTCTACCAGTACCAGAATTATCAGTTACTTGTTTAGTTGCAGCTAAAGTCCAATTTAATCCACCATCAGTAGTCTTAAAGATATAACTATATGGTACACGATTTCCAGTTGTAGGAGATACAATGGTTCCAACAGTACTAATAACTACAATGTCAGAGTTATCAGGATCAACAAGAAGTCTACTAACATTTGAAAACTTGCTATCTACATATCCTTCACTATCTTTTCTTGATACATTTACCCAATTTTCACCACCATTAATTGACTTGTAAATTCCAGCACCCTCAATATCACCAATTGAACCAATCCAATTCTCTCCAGTTGCTGCATAAATTATATTTGGGTCTGACTTTGACTGTCCTAGCCAAGAAATAGCAATATTATCCATGTCATTGCTAATGCTAGTCCAATTTGATCCTCCATCTGTTGTCTTCCAAACTCCTCCTCCAACACTACCTGCTATCCATGTATTTTTTGATGGATCACCAGCATCAACAATTAATGCTCTTGTTCTTCCTGGTGAATTGTAAGGACCTCTTTCAATAAATGTAGCATTTTCTTTTGCATATGCTGAAAAATTCTGATTATTTAGATCATTTGATCTTGAAAATCTTTGTGAATTTAATCTTTTAATTGCTCTATCTAACTCTACTCTCTTATAGTCAGGTTTATATGATCTAAATCTCGAAGGTTTATTTAAATCAACATCTCCATGTTTAATAGCAGCATGGTAGTACATATACTTTTCAGGGCCATCATATTTAGCGTCACCTACTTTTATGGATTTTTTCCCTTTAGAAGGATTATTTTTAAGATAAAGATGATTATCATTTTTACTGCAAGATCCAAAAACAAAAATAATAATTAAGAGTAGATAACTATATTTCATATTAACAACAATTTTTCATTAAAATACTTACGTAATATAAGTTTAGTTGTTTAATTAAAAAAATATAAAAATATAGTTATGAAGGAAAGTAAAATTGGGATTAATTAGCACAGAATTCTTTAAGTCTCCTGTTTTTTCCTGGCTCTCTTAGTTTTTGTAAAGCCTTCTCTCTAATCTGTCTAACTCTTTCTCTTGTTAATCCCATTACATCACCAATTTCTTCCAATGTGTAAGGATTATCAAAACCAATACCAAAACTCATAAGCACTACATCTCTCTCTCTTGGAGTAAGTGTGGATAAAGCACGCATAGTTTCAATTTTTAATGAATGGTTAAAGACTAGTCCTGTATCAGTTGGACCTTCAGAATCATTCTCTAAAACATCTAATAGTGATCCTGAGTCATCTTCTCCAAATGGTGCATCCATTGACATTTGCTTGACCTCTGCACCTAAGGTGCTTCTAACTTCAGTTGTTTTCATATCTAAAGTCTCTGCAATTTCTTCTTCAGTTGGCTCTCTTTCATATTTCTGCTCAAGTTCAGCATAAGCTCTTCGAATCTGATTGATAGCTCCAGACTTATTCATAGGTAATCTAACGATTCTAGATTGCTCAGCAAGAGCTTGCATAATAGATTGTCTAATCCACCAAACAGCATAAGATATGAATTTAAAACCTTTAGTTTCATCGAATTTTTTTGCTGCCTTAATTAGACCTAGATTACCTTCATTAATCAAATCATTTAAAGGTAAACTTCTATTTTGGTACTGTTTAGCAACAGATACAACAAATCTTAAATTAGCTCTAACAAGTTTATCAAGAGCATCTTGGTTACCTTTTTTTATTTCTTTAGCTAATCTAACTTCTTCCTCAGGGGTAATCATAGGAACGCCGCTCACTTCTGTAAAGTATTTTTCAAGAGTGTGGCTTTCTCTTCTATTAGTTATCGACTGTGTAATTTTGAGTTGTCTCATTGGTGTTTTTCAGAAAAAAATATCAGCAAATGTATTATATTATTTTGTTTTATTCAAAGAAATTATTCAAAAGAGAACTTATTCTATTTCGATCTCTACATCATCTGACGTAGGATGTGACTGACAACATAAAATATACCCTTCCTCAATTTCCTCATCAGAAAGACCATCGCTCACATCCATTGAAACTGTTCCACTAACCAACTTACCCTGACAAGCAGTGCAAACACCACTCTGACAAGAGTAAGGTAGATCAATATCTTTTTCAAGTGCTGTATCTAAAATAGTTTCTGAAGAAGGCATAACAAATTTGAATGTTTCACCATCCATATTTATTTTAATTGATGAGTCTTTTGCCATTAAATATAATTTATCATAGTAACGTTAAAATATTTTATCTGTTACAATATTTATTAAATTTGCAGATGAATTCAGAAATAAACAAAATATTATCAATATCTCCAGTTGACGGAAGATATAAATCAATTACTCAACCATTATCAGAATACTTCTCTGAATTTGCTCTCATCAAGTACAGAGTTTATGTTGAAATCGAATACTTTTTAGAGCTTACTACTCTACCAATTAAAGATATTAATAGCATATCAACTGAAACCAAGAAGAAAATAAAGAAAATATATCAAGATTTTTCAGAAGATGATGCTATAAGAATAAAAGAGATAGAAAAAGAGATTAACCATGATGTTAAAGCAGTAGAGTATTTTATTAAAGAAGAATTTGAGAAGCTTAATCTTGAAAAATTCAAAGAGTTTATACATTTTGGCCTGACCTCCCAAGATATTAACAATACCGCTATCCCTCTTATGATAAAAAATAGCATTTCTGAAATTATAATTTCAATGTATGAAGAACTGAATAATAAATTAAAAACCTTATCTAAAAAATCAAAAAATGTTCCTATGGTTGCAAGAACCCATGGACAAGTTGCAACCCCAACTACATTTGGAAAAGAGATCCAGGTTTTTGAAGAGAGAATTAATATTCAACTAAAAACCCTTAAAAATATATCCAATAACGGAAAGTTTGGAGGTGCATCAGGGAATTTAAATGCCCACTATTTAGCATTTCCAGAAATAAACTGGGATGATTTTTCTGATAAGTTCTTAAAAAAAATAGGTTTAGTAAGAAGTAGACCAACAACACAAATTGAACATTATGATAATATGGCATCGATTTTTCATGCTATATCAAGAATAAACACTATTTTGATTGATTTCTCTAGAGATATTTGGCATTATATTTCTATAAATTATTTAGTACAAAAAATAAAAAAAGGAGAAGTTGGTTCATCAGCTATGCCACATAAAGTAAATCCTATAGATTTTGAAAATGCTGAAGGGAACTTATTATATGCCAACTCTCAATTAATATTTCTAGCAGAAAAACTACCAATATCAAGACTTCAAAGAGATTTGACTGATTCGACAGTTTCAAGAAATATTGGTGTACCATTAGCACATACCTTAATCGCCTTAAGCTCATTGAATAAAGGCTTAGATAAAATTGATATTAACAGATCTGTAATTAAAATGGATTTAGATGATAACTGGGTAATTGTTGCTGAAGCAATCCAAACAATATTAAGAAGAGAAATGGTAGCCAATCCTTATGAACTTTTAAAGGATTTAACAAGAGGAAATAAAGAGGTAAATCAAAAATCATTATCAAATTTTATTGAAAAATTACCAGTAAGTGATAAAATTAAGGATGAGCTAAAATCAATTAGCCCTCATAACTATTTAGGAAATTCACTAAAATGATTAAATCGATAGTTGGTTTTATTTTAAGAGTAATTCCAAGACCTATTCTTCAACTTATAAGTAAACCTATCTTCAAGGTAATTTCTATTTTTTACTTGGGTAATAGTGTAAAGTGCCCTATTTGCAATTCAAAATTTTCTAAATTTTTTCCTTATGGAAGAGATTCACGAGATAACGCTTTATGTACTAATTGCTTGTCTTTAGAAAGACATAGGCTATTATATATCTATTTGTTTGAAAAAAGTAATGTCTTTGATAAGAAAATAAATTTATTACATATTGCGCCAGAAGTGTGTTTTATTAAAGTTTTTAAAAAGCATGAAAACATAAATTATACAACTGCTGATTTAGAATCTCCTTTAGCTGAAATAAAAATGGATATTCATGAGATGCCATTTAAAGATAATGTTTATGATTTTATTTTATGCAATCATGTTTTAGAGCATGTTGAGGATGATTTAAAAGCTCTAAGTGAAATAAAAAGAATACTTAAAAAAGATGGAAAAGGGATAATACAAGTTCCATTTTATGATCCTATACCAAAATCTACTTTTGAAGATAAGAGTATAACTTCAAAAAAAGACAGAGAGAAATTTTTTGGTCAATCAGATCATGTGAGGAAATATGGAAAAGATTATAAAAAAAGAATAGAATCTACTGGTCTAAAAGTTGAAATTAAATACCCTTCAGATTTTTTAAGTGAAAGTGAAATAAACTTTTATAGTGTTTTTAAGTCAGAGGAAATTTACATGATTAGTAAATAACTTACTTAAACTGGGAATAAATATATCCTGTACCGTAACCTAAAAATTGCACAAAAGAAGTTAAAACAGATAGGAATCCAATAATAGGATTAAAATTAATTATTGTTGAGCTTATAAAAATTATAGAAAAATACAAACCATAAAGAGATTGTATTAAAGATATATAATCATTTTGAAATAGAATATTAAAAATATTTGAAGTAAAAAATACCAATATAAATATTGTTGGGAATAGATGGAACAATCTAAATGTACCTTTATATTTTAAATTTAAATAGTGCCTTCCTTTGCCAGACTTAAACATTTGATGAAAAAAATTTGAGAGATTAGTTCTTCTCTTATGATAAACTTTTGCATCAACTATTAATCCTGATTTTTTTCCAGAAAATAAAAGTTTATAAGACAAGTCTAAATCTTCTCCATACTGTCTTATATCTGAAAACCCTTTAACTTCATCAAAAGCTTTTTTCTTTATACCCATATTGAATGATCTAGGCAAAAATTTATCAATTGATTTTTTTCTCCCTCTAATACCCCCAGTTGTTAGAAAAGAAGTCATTGAATAATTTATTGATTTTTGAAGATAGCTGAAATTTTTACCCATCATATCAGGACCTCCATAAAAATCAACGGTATTCTTTTTAAGAAATTTATTAACCTCAAAAAAATAATTTTTTGGAATTGTACAGTCAGAATCAAAAAATATTATCCACTCACCTTCAGATTTTTTTACACCATAATTTCTAGCTAAAGCTGGACCTCTGTTTTCAATAAAAAAGTATTTTATTTTAATTTTTTTTTTAAAAGCATCAACAACTTCTCTAGATGACTTTTCAGATCCATCATCAACAACTACTATTTCTAAATCTTTATATTCCTGATTTACTATGCTATCTAGAAGCTCATACATTTCCTCAGGTCTATTATAAACCGCTACTACTATAGAAAATTTATTTTTTTTTAGCATCACCAGTCTTTTCTATCTTATATCCTTTTTTATCAGAATTTATTTGAATAATTAACTCTGATAGAAAACCAACTAAAAATAATTGAACGCCAATTATTATTGCAACGAGAGCAATATAAAATAAAGGTTGATCAGTAACTGGCCTGATTAAATCTAAAGGAACATTTTGAGATAATTTAGAAATTTTCTCATAAATAATAAAACCTGCTGAAATAAATCCTAGAAGAAAGAATAAAACACCAAAAGATCCAAAAAAATGCATTGGGCGCTTTTTAAATCTATATACAAAGCTTACAGATAATAAATCCAAAAATCCTCTTATGTATCTTTCCATTCCAAATTTAGTTACTCCAAATTTACGTTTATTATGATTAACTTCCTTCTCAGCAATTTTATTAAAACCATTCCACTTTGCAATTAGCGGAATATACCTATGCATTTCACCATATAAGTTAATAGAATTAATAACTTCCTTCCTATATATTTTAATTCCACAATTAAAATCATTTAATCTAATTCCAGAAAACAGCCTAGTAACCAAATTAAAAAATTTTGAAGGAACGGTTTTAGAAAGAGGATCATTTCTTTTCTTTTTCCATCCAGAAACTAAATCATAATTATTATCCTTAATCATTAAATATAAAGGAAAGATTTCTGAAGGATCATCTTGTAAATCAGCATCCATAGTTAATACGTAATCACCTTTGCAAATCTTAAATCCTGCATCTAGAGCATCTGATTTTCCATAATTTTCTAATAACTTAACTGAAACTATATTATTGAATTCTTGTGATGCCTTTACTATCTCATTCCAAGTTTTATCGTCACTTCCATCATCAATTAGAATTATCTCAAAGTCTTTTATGTTTTTTTCAATATTTGAAAAAATCAGACTTACCAAAGGTTTTATTGATTCCTCTTCATTAAAAGCAGGAATAATGATTGATAGATTCATCTATTTCATATTTGTTTTATTTCCATTAACAACTCCAGATACCTTACCCTTTAAAGACCAATCCATCCATGGTGAATTTGATGATTTAGATAAATTTGATGATTCATTATAATCCCAGGATCCTTCCTCATCTATAATAGTCAATAATGAAAATGACCCTTCTTCAATTTTAGGAACTTCTAAACCTAAAATTTTTCTAGGATTTACAGTAAATTTTTCTAATAATACATCCAAAGGAAGTGATCTTGAAATTTCTAAAATATTTGAATAAAATGTTTGAATTGATATAATTCCAAAACTCGCTTTCTCAAACTCACAGTTTTTAGAATCAATATCTTGAGGTTGATGGAAAGAACTTATGATATCTACAGTACCATCATCAATACCTTTAAGTAACTCTTTTATATCATCTTTAGATCTTAGAGGTGGATAAACTTTATAGTTAGTATCAAAATTTAGAATTTTTGAATCATCTAATAATAAATTATAAATTGGGACATCACAGCTTACATTTAATCCTCTTTTCTTCGCATTTCTTATTAATTCAATTGATTCTTTTGTGCTAATTCCTGAAAAATGAATTTTACCTCCTGAATATTCAAGTAAGGATAAATGTCTTTCAATATCAATAGTTTCAGAAATATTTGGAATAGATTTAAGGCCTAATATATTACTGTTGATTCCATCATTTACTAAACCATTAGATAGATTTTTTTCTTGAGGCTTTGAAACATACAGTCCATCAAACTGCTTTAAATAAATCAATGTATTTAGAATTAATTCAGAATTTTCAATCTTAATATCTGAGAAAGCGAGAGCTCCTTCTTTATGAAGATCGATTAGATCATTCATTTCTAAACCTTCTGAATTTTTTGTTATTGAAGCAGTAGGATGAATAACACAATAATCATTCTTAGATTTATTTTTAATATAAGCTATATCATTTTTGGATTGAATAACAGGATTTGTATCTGGACTTATTAATACATCAGTAAATCCTGAACTAGAGGATAACTTAGTTGCTGAGATAATATCCTCCTTATATTCAAAGCCTGGATCACAGAAATTGGCACAAAAGTCCATCCATCCAATTGTAACCTTCTTATTCTCGCAGTCAATGGTTTTCCTTGCTTTATCTTTTATTTTTTGACGGGAAATTTTTGAAATTTTACCATCAGATGATATTAAAATATTAACTGATGAATTATGATATTTTGATGTTGGATCTAGAACTATTAAGGAATTGAGCAACAAAGACATTAAATACAAATTTAGATAAAACTAAAATATATTAAGTACTAATTCATATAAATAGTCTCTTCTCTATCAGGGCCTAGGGAAACTAACTTAACATCTACATCTACCTCACTTTCTATGAAATTTATATAGTTCTTAAAATTATCTTCTAAATCATCAAATGATCTAGCTTTATTTGATTTAGATGTCCAACCTTTAAAAGATTTATAAATTGGTTTTATGTTTTCAGAATCTATAGAGGATGGAAAATAATCAATCTTTTTACCATTATAATCATAGCCTACACAAACTTTAACCTCATTAAAATCTGATAACACATCTGCTTTCATCATGTAAAGATCCGTAACTCCATTTAACATTATAGAATACTTTAAAGCAGGTAAATCCAACCATCCACATCTTCTTGCTCTTCCGGTTGTTGAACCAAACTCATTCCCATTTTTAGCAATTTTTATACCTACATCATCAAAAAGTTCTGTAGGGAAGGGTCCTGCACCAACTCTAGTGCAATAAGCTTTAAAAATTCCAAAAACTTTATCAATTTTCTTTGGAGATATTCCTAAACCTATACATGCACCAGCTGTAGTAGTATTAGATGAGGTAACAAATGGATAACTTCCAAAATCAATGTCTAAGAGAGTACCTTGAGCACCTTCTGCTAAAACTTTTTTCTTTTTATTTACATTTTTGTTAATTAAGTATTCAGTATCAACTATTTTAAATTGTTTTAACTTTTCAATTGATTCGAAAAATTTAATTTCCTCAAGATCAAAATTCTCGTCGTAATATCCATCAAGAAAATAATTATGATATGACTTTTGCTTATCATACTTTTCTTTAAAATTATCTGATAAGATTTCACCAACACGAAGACCATGTCTACCAATTTTATCTTGATATGTTGGACCGATACCTTTCAGTGTAGAGCCAATTTTATTTTTACCTTTATTTTCTTCCAAAACTTTATCAAGAAGTCTATGAACAGGGGAAATTAATTGGGCTCTTGTAGAAATTGAAAGTATATCAATTAGACTTAAATTAAATTTTTTATTGATCTGAGAAACTTCATTCATAAAAATTACAGGATCCAAAACTACTCCGTTACCAATTATATTATGTTTTTCGGCTCTAAAGATACCAGATGGTATCTGATGCAAGACATGTTTAATACCATCAAACTCTAAGGTATGACCTGCGTTTGGACCACCTTGAAATCTAGCAACTAAGTCATATTTAGGTGCTAAAAAATCAACTATTTTCCCTTTTCCTTCATCGCCCCATTGCAAGCCTAACAATACATCAACAGACATTTATTTCTTATTTTTTTCACCAAAAAAATATAGTGAATGGTTTTTAATTTTAACATCAAACATATCTTCCAGAGTATTCTTAATAGATTGTATTCTAGGATCACAAAATTCAATTATTTCATTATTATCTAATATAATGTGATCATGTTGTCTAAATCCAAAAGACTTTTCATATTTTGCTAAATTATCTTTAAATACATGTCTAGTGACCAATTCAAGACTTACCAATAGATCCAAAGTGTTATAAATAGTAGCTCTACTAACTCTATATTTTTTCTTAATCATCTGGGAATAAAGTTCATCAGCATCAAAATGATGGTCAAAAGAATAAATTTCATTTATAATAGCATAACGCTCTGGAGTTTTTCTTAATCCCTTAATTTCAAGGTGCTTATCTAATATTTTTTTTACCTCTTCTAAAATTGATTTATTATCCATTTTCTACAAATCTAATCTTGTAACATTATTAACATTTGGTACACCTTGTAATTTCTTAATCAATTTAGATAATTGCAAGGTATCAGATACAAATAACTCTATTTTCCCATTAAATATGCCTTCATTAAGATCTACATTAATTGATTTCATATTTACTTTTAATTGAGAGGAAATAATTTTTGTTATATCATCAATTACTCCAACCCTATCTGTTCCATCTATCATCAATGAGCTTATCAATTGAACTTTAGATTCTGAATACCAATTAGCTTTAATAATTCTATATGCATATTTTGATAAGAGTTCAGGAGAGTTTTTACAATTAGTACGATGAACCTTAATCCCTTCATTAACTGATATAAAACCGAAAATTTCATCACCAGGAATAGGCTTACAACACTTTGAAAGTGAGTATTGAATATTATCTCTATTTCCTTGAAACTCAATTAATTTAGCTTTTTCATCGATAGTCTTTTTATCAACTTTTGATCTATCAATTTCTATTTCAATAATGCTATTTTTCGATTTATCTTTTAAAGACTGCTGATGATCTAAGTATTCTCTTATTCTTTTAAGATTAAACGATCCATTTGCAATATCAAAGTAAAACTCGATTATACTTTTATATTGAAAATAATTTGAGACTTTTGATATATTCTCATCAAACTCTAATTTTAACTGTTTGAATTTTCTTTTAATTAACTCTTTTCCTTGACTTGATAGGTTTTTTCTTTGTCTATTAATATTATTTTTAATTGCTGATTTAGCTTTTGATGTAACTACTTTACTAAGCCAATCTTCTGAAGGTTTTTGTTTTGAAGAAGTAATTATTTTCACTTGATCTCCACTTCTTAATTTATGAACAATTGGTACAAGTTTATCATCAATTTTGGCACCGGTACACTTTGATCCTAACTCAGAATGTATTGAAAATGCGAAATCGAGAACAGAGGAATTAATTGGTAGAGTTTTTAGGTCCCCATTTGGAGTAAACACGAAAATTTCTTCATTGTATAAATTACCTTTAAAATCATCTAAAAATTCTTGTGGGGAATAATTTTTTTGGCTAATTAAATCTCTAATTGAACTAAACCAATCATCAAATTGAGATCCTTTTTTTATTTTTTCTTTATACTTCCAATGAGCAGCAAAACCTTTTTCAGCTATTTCATCCATTCTTTTACTCCTAATCTGAACCTCTACCCACTTTCCAGAATTACTCATTACAGTTGTATGCAAAGACTCATATCCATTCGTCTTTGGAGTAGAAATCCAATCTTTAAGCCTATCAGGGTTTGGATGGTAACAATCAGTTACACAAGAATATGCTTGCCAACACTCTGTTTTTTCATTCTGAAAATCAGAATCTAAAATAATTCTAATGGCAAATAAATCATAAATTTCCTCAAAGGATTTATTTTGAGATTTCATTTTATTATTGATTGAATATATAGATTTAGGCCTTCCTATTATTTTATATTTTAAATTAAATGATTTTAACTTTTCTCGAATGGGCCTTATAAATGATCTAATAAACTTATCTCTTGATTCTTTTGTTTCGCTTAATTTCTTTGATACTATTTTGTAACTAGCTTTCTCAGTATACTTAAGATATAAATCATCTAACTCTGACTTGATTGAATATAAACCTAATCGATGAGCTAAAGGAGAATAAATATAAATTGTCTCTGATGAATTTTTTAACTGTGCGCTTCGTGACATACTATCAAGAGTCCTCATATTATGAAGTCTGTCAGCTAACTTTATTAATATAACCCTTACATCATCTACAAGAGTCAAAAGCATTTTTCTAAAATTTTCGGATTGAATTGAAGACCCTGGACTTAAAACTCCTGATATTTTTGTTAAACCATCGCAAATTTTAGCTACCCTTTCCCCAAATTCTTTTTCAATAAAATCTAATGTAATATCAGTATCCTCTACCACATCATGTAATAATGCAGCAACAATTGATGTTGTTCCTAATCCTATTTCATCAATACAAATTTGAGCAACACTAATTGGATGAAAAATATATGGCTCTCCTGACTTCCTCCTCATATCTTTATGAGCCTCTAAAGCAATTCTAAAAGCTTTTTTAATTGTTTTTGAGTCATCTCTAGAAATTATTGATTTAGAATGTCTTAATAATTTTGAGTAAGCTTTTACGATAAGCTCATTTTCTTTATCTGATTTCAACAAATTACTTTTCATTTTAAATAATAAAAGATAATTTAATTTAAATTTTCTCATTAAAATAATTTATTTCTAGATTTGCAAACTATTTATGCGGATGTGGCGAAATTGGTAGACGCACTAGATTTAGGATCTAGCGCCGCGAGGCATGGGGGTTCGAGTCCCTCCATCCGCACTAATCAAAATTAAGAAATTTGAAAATTAAGAAAACTAAGATATCAGATACTGAATCTAAACTGAGCTTACACCTAGAAAAAAAAGATTACATTGATAATTTTGAGAAGCAATTAAAGGATCTAAAAAGAAAGGCTAATTTAAAAGGTTTTAGACCTGGGATGGTTCCTATTCAACTATTAAAAAATATGTATGGAAAATCAGTTTTACTGGAAGAAATTAATAAGATAGTAAGTGAAAGTATCAATAATTATATAAAAGAAAATAGAATCAAAATAATTGGAGAACCAAAACCCCAAAAAAATGATGATATTGATAAAATAA
>JAYNOQ010000025.1:0-9189 GCA_038113315.1 Flammeovirgaceae bacterium
TACCAATTGATAAAATTGTAGTTCACAATATTTCATTTTTCTTTACTTTTGAAGGTGGACCCAAATAATTCAAAAAAAATAGTATTTATAACTGGCGCTACCTCAGGAATAGGGGAGGCATCAGCAAATATATTGGCCAATAATTATAAATTAATTCTTTGTGGCAGGAGAGAAGAAAGGCTTTTGAAAATCAAGAATAAACTAAGTAAAAAAACTGAAGTAATAACCTTAAATTTTGATGTAAGAAGTAAAGAAGATGTAGCTGATAAAATTAATTCGCTTCCTAAAAATTGGAGAAAAATAAATATTTTGATAAATAATGCAGGAAATGCTCATGGGTTAGATTTTATTGATGATGGTGATATTGAAGATTGGGATAAAATGATTGACATTAATATCAAAGGTTTACTTTATGTAACCAAAGAAATTTTAAATCTTATGCTTATTAACGAATCCGGTCATATAATAAATATTGGATCAATTGCTGGTAAAGAAGTATATCCTAAAGGAAATGTTTATTGCGCTTCTAAATTTGCTGTAGATGCATTATCTGAAGGAATGAGAATAGATTTAGTTGAAAAAAATATAAAAGTATCTCAAATTAGTCCTGGATTAGTAAATACAGAGTTTTCTAAAGTAAGATTCAAAAATGATTTAGAAAAAGCAAAAAATGTTTATGCAGGAATGGAGCCATTATACGCTGAGGATATTGCAGACATAATAAAATTTATTGTTGAGAGACCTGATAATGTTAACATAAGTGATTTAACAGTCTTACCAAAATCTCAAGCATCGTCAGTGGTAGTTAATAGAAAAACTAATATTTAAGGATACTAAAAACCCAATTCATTTTATAATTTTCAAGATTAATAGTGTTTTTAATTTTAGAGTAGTTTTCATTGTAACACTCAATTCTAGTTGGCATTTTTAATTTGACCTTATCTGTAAGTTTATTTCCTAGCCACTTAATATTTTCAACAAATTTTGTTGGTCTTATCCTACTATAACCCACATAATTTAATGAGTCTAATTTTTGATATCCTCTACACCATCCTAATGACCTTCCATCTTTTGAGTGAAAATTTAAATCTGTAATTTTTTTCATTGAAAAATCATTTTTGTTTACTTCTATTATATTTCCGTTTACAGTTGTGTAAATAAAGTTTTCATTAAAAATGGCTCCGTCATGAGGAATTCCTTTATTTAAATTTATTTTATCTAATACTTTGCCGTCCATTGAAAAAATTAAAGCGTCTTGTTGTTTATATCTTGTAACTAAAACTTTATTTTGAAAGATTGTTACATGATTTGGATGGCTTAGATGAGGTTTTGTAGTATTAATTTTTCTGTAATCAACTTTATCATCAAATCTATCCCAAGTATTTTTTTCAGGGTAACAGTTATAAAATGTTTTTATTTTTTTTTCTTTTAATGAATACCTAATAACTAGATCTAATCCAGTAATTACAATAAACAAGCTTTTATCGTGATAAATAACATGGTGTAGATCATTAAAAATATTTAATGAAATTCTATCAACTAATTTATATTCTGGAAGATCAAATATTAATATTTCAGTTAGAGTTGTTACGTAAAGTTTATTATTATGTATTGAGCCACTTTTAAATGATATACTGTAATTATCAATTGGTCTATTTTTTAGTGGGGTTTTATAACTAATTTTTTCTTCAATTAAATTTTTTTTTGGATCATATTCAAATATCACTCCCTCTATTCCATTGTTCCATTCTTTGTTAAAATAGGATAATTTAGAATCTGCTTGTCTACCCCCTGTAATAATTAGTTTCATTAGCTTTTTTAATAATATAATTAATTCATTACTTTGAATTAGATTCAAATTTATGACAAAAAAAATAGTTATTCTTGGGGCAGGTAAATCATCATCTTACTTAATTAAATATTTATATTCCAAGAGATTTGAGTTAGGTATAAATATTAATATTTTTTCTGATAAATATGCAGATTATCTTGATGACTTTAAAGATATAAATTTTGAAATTCTAGATATAAACGACACTAGTAATCTAGAGGAGTTAATATATAATACTTATATTCTTATAAGTTTACTTCCTCCCTTTATGCACTTTAAAATTGCTAATTTATGTTCAAAAAAGGGGATTAACATGATAACGGCTTCTTATCTAGATGAAAAAATTAAAACATTAGAAAATTCCTTTATTAAAAATGATTCTTTTTTATTTATGGAAATGGGTTTAGATCCTGGTATTGATCATATGTCAGCTATGAGCATTATTGAATCCTTAAATAAGAGGGGAGATATTTTAGAGTTTGAGTCATATACTGGTGGGTTAATTAAATATGACATTAACTCAAATCCTTGGGGATATAAATTTACATGGAACCCAATGAATGTTATTATAGCTGGAGCAGATGGAGCAACTTATCTTAGTGAAAATAATATAAAAAGTATTCCATATAATAAGGTGTTCAAAGATCTTTCAAAGATAAATTTAACTCCTACTGAATCTTATGAAGGTTACCCTAACCGAGACTCTTTAAAGTATAAAGAATTGTATAACCTTCATGGAGTTAAAACTTTAAAAAGGGGAACAATTAGAAATAAAAGTTTTTGTAAAACATGGAGTGTTTTAATTGATTTAGGTTTAACTAATGATAAAAAATCAATATCTAATGATGATAATATGTCATATTTTGATTTCTTTAATTATAACATAAAAGCTAAAAACTATAATGAGTTAGTTGATGTTTTAAAATTAGAATACGGTATTATGCCCACATCTCAAGAGTTTAAGAATTTAGTATGGTCTGGTTTTTTATCTGATAAAAAATTTAAAATTAAAAGAGGAAAATTTTCAGATTTCTTGCTCTCAATTTTGAAAGATAAATGGACTCTCGATAATGATGATATTGATGAAATTGTAATGGTTCATACACTTATTTTCAAGACAGCTAAGAGTCTAAAAAAACTTACCTCATTTCTAAAAATTGAAGGTGAAGATAAAACTTATACTGCAATGTCTAAAACGGTTGGTCTTCCAATAGCAGTTTTAGTTGAACATATAATAAATATTAATTTTAATAAATCGGGAATACACTTACCTTTTGAAAAGAACATTTATGAGCCAGTTTTAGAAAGATTGTCAGAATTAGGAATTAATTTTATTGAGAAAGAAATCAATATTTAAAGTCATCCATAAAGTTTGTTGTAAAGTTTCCTTTAATGAAGTTTTTATCATTCATAATTTTTACATGAAAAGGAATAGTTGTTTCAACACCTTCAATAATAAATTCTTTTAGGGCTCTTTTCATCCTCACTATAGCTTCATCTCTTGATTGATGGCTAACAATCAATTTTGCAATCATTGAATCATAATTTGGAGGAATGACATATCCAGAATAAATATGTGAGTCAACTCTGACACCATGACCTCCTGGTTTATGAAGTGCAGTAATTTTCCCAGGGCAAGGTCTAAAATTGGCTGAGGGATCTTCTGCATTTATTCTACACTCAATAGAATGTAATTTAGGATAATAG
Organism: Flammeovirgaceae bacterium; assembly: GCA_038113315.1. Lineage (GTDB taxonomy): Bacteria > Bacteroidota > Bacteroidia > Cytophagales > MED-G16 > MED-G16. Next base: position 3,539 of record JAYNOQ010000025.1, read on the forward strand.
TTTTTACCAGATACTTTGACACCATCTGCTACTTTAATTTGTTCTTTAATGAGATCGTAATCAGTAACCTCCTCAGTGATACCATGTTCTACTTGAATTCTAGTATTCATTTCCATAAAATAGAAATTTTTGTTAATGTCAACTAAAAACTCAATAGTTCCTGCTCCTTCATATTTTATGTATTTACAAGCTTTAATTGCTGCTTGACCCATTCTTTCTCTTAATTCATCGTCAACAAAAGGTGATGGTGTCTCCTCAATGAGTTTTTGGTGTCTTCTTTGAATTGAACAATCTCTTTCCGATAAGTGAGATACATTTCCATACTGGTCTCCCATCACTTGAATTTCAATATGTCTCGGCTCAACTATAAATTTTTCTAAGTAAAGACCTGAGTTTGAAAATGAAGCTTCAGATTCAGCTTTAGCACTATTCCATGCATTTTCAAATTCACTTTCACTATTTACAATTCTCATTCCTTTTCCACCACCGCCTGCAGTTGCTTTTAAAATAACAGGATAACCAATAGATTTTGCGAGTTGCTTTCCTTCTTTTATTGAATCCAATAGGCCGTCAGATCCAGGTACTGTTGGTATACCTGCTTCTTTCATAGTTTCTTTTGCTGTAACCTTATCACCCATCCTCTCAATCATTTTCCAGTTAGGACCAATGAATTTTATTCCACTTTCTGAACAAATTTTTGAAAACTCAGCATTCTCAGATAGAAATCCATATCCTGGATGAATAGCATCAGAGTTCGTGATTTCTGCAGCTGCCATTATTTTAGGAATGCTCAAATAAGATTCTTTTGATACAGGAGGTCCAATACAGACAGCTTCATCAGCAAATCTTACGTGAAGACTTTCTTTATCAGCTGTAGAATAAACTGCAACTGTTTTAATTCCCATTTCATTGCAACTTCTTATTACCCTAAGAGCAATTTCACCCCTATTTGCGATAAGTACTTTTTTTATCATATAAATAATTAACTAGGATCTATCTCAAATAATGGTTGGTCAAATTCTATTGGTGAATTATCATCAACTAGAATTTTTACAATTTTACCAGATACTTCAGATTCAATATCATTGAAAAGCTTCATAGCTTCAACAATACATATAGTTTGACCTACTTTTATTGAATCTCCTTCACTAACAAATGGATCACTTTCAGGGTTTGGTGACCTGTAAAAAGTACCAATCATAGGTGATTTTATAATAATGTTATTGTTAGATATATTTTCTTTTTTTACTTCAGAAGCCTTATTTTCTAGTGTAGGAGCTTGTGTTTGAATTTCTTTTCTTACTGCTTTAGGTTGTTCTACGGATGTGAAATTACCATTATTTTTTTTAACTCTTATTTTTATATTTTCTGTCTCGATGCTTACATCGTCTAGATCAGATTTTTTAATAAAATTTATAATTTCTTGTATTTCTTTTATTTTCATCTTTCAAATTTAAATTATTTTACTCTCTCTACATATTTGCCTTGTCTAATATCTATTTTTATTTTGTCATTTTCATTAATAAATAATGGAACTTGAATTTCTGCACCTGTCTCTATTTTAGCTAATTTAGTTGCATTAGTAGCCGTATCTCCTTTTACTCCAGGCTCGGTATATATTATTTTACTTTCAATACTTTGTGGTAATTCACAAGATAATATATCTCCAGTCTCGGTATGGATAGAAATTTCAACTTCTATTCCATCCATTAGATATTCTGGGTAATCAATTTGTGATTTCTCTAAGGATAGTTGCTCATAGTTTGAAGTATCCATAAAGTGGTAACCTGAACTATCTTTAAATAAGTACTGATGAGATCTTTTTTCTACTCTAGCAGTTATAATTTTATGACCGGATGGGAAGGTGTTGTCAATTACTTTACCTGTTACTACATTTTTAAGTTTAGTTCTTACAAATGCTGGTCCTTTTCCTGGTTTAACATGTTGAAATTCTGTAACAAAATATAAGTTATTATTATATTCTATACAAAGACCGTTTTTTATATCGCTAGTTGATGCCATAGTTAATTATTATAAGACCATTTTAAGTACAGAGATCCCCAAGTAAAACCACCACCAAAAGCAGCTAAAATTAAGTTGTCTCCTTTTTTAAATTTTTTTTCAAAATCCCAAAGACAAAGTGGAATAGTTGCCGCAGTAGTATTTCCATATTTTTCAATATTAAGTAAGACTTTCTCAGGCCCAACACCCATTCTTTTAGCTGTAGCATCTATTATCCTTTTATTTGCTTGGTGTGGAACCAGGTATGCTACATCATCAGAATTTAAATTATTTTTATTCATGATCTCTTCAGAAATATCTGCCATATTGGTTACTGCAAATTTAAAAACAGAGGAGCCTTCTTGGTATATATAATGTTCTTTATTTTTTATGGTTTCTTCAGAAGCTGGTCTTAAACTTCCTCCAGCTTTTAAACATAACATATCTCCACCTGATCCATCACTCCTTAAGAGATAATCTTGAATTCCTGTATCATCTTTTGATGGTTCAAGTAAAACGGCTCCACCTCCATCACCAAATAACACACAGTTTTTTCTATCTTCATAATCAATTATTGAAGACATTTTATCAGCACCAATAACTATAACTTTCTTATGAGTTCCTGATTCAATGAATTGTGAACCTGTTGATAAAGCATATATGAATCCAGAACAAGCTGCTGATAAATCAAAACTATATGCTTTTGTCGCACCAACTCTATCAGCAATTAAATTTGATGTGGAAGGAAATAACATGTCGGGTGTTACTGTTGCACATATTATTAAATCAATTTCTTTTGGGTTTGTGTTTGTTTTTTCCAATAGCCCTTTTACGCATTCAACACCAAGGACTGAAGTGCCTTTCATTTCACCTTTTAAAATTCTTCTTTCTTTTATCCCAGTTCTAGTCATGATCCACTCATCACTAGTATCAACTAATGTCTCTAGTTCTGAATTTGTTAGAATATATTCTGGAACATACCCATGAACTCCAGTAATACAAGCTCTTAATTTTTTAGAAGACATGAAGAAAATATTTAAGCTACTGCTTCTTTTTCTAAAACTACTTTTCCTTTATAATATAGCTTACCTTCATACCAATATGCTCTATGAGGTAAATGAGATTCTCCCGTAGTTGAACACACAACAAATTTCTTAGCTGATGCCTTGTAATGGGTTCTTCTCTTATCTCGTCTGGTTTTTGAGGTTTTTCTTTTAGGATGCGCCATCTTTAATTATTTTAATTTATTTAAAGGATCCAACCTAGGATCAATATCATTTGTTTTTTTTGTAGTGAATACAAAATTATCAATATTATCTTCATTTATTACAGAAGGATGTAATCTTTTTGCAGGTATTTCTAAAATAAAAAATTCATATATGTATTTACCCATGTTTATTATAGACTTGTTTCTATCAATAACCACCATTTCTTCAGAAATTTCTTCATCTTCTTCTCCAAACTTAAAAAGCATTTTCTTATCAGAATTTAATGAATAAGTAAATTTTTTAAGTGTTCTGTCACATATAAGATCAGTTTGTCCATCTATTGAAAACTTAACATCTAACATTAAATCAGATTTAATTAATGATACTTCACAAATACCATTTGTGTTCATGATCTCATTTTCTTGAGAAAAAAAATCAAATAAATCCTGATTAAATTCAAATCGGAACTTATGTTCATTGTTAGATAAGCTTTGAATTTTTATATCAAATTTTCTAAGTAGCTTTTTGCTCATGACAGATTATTGGTGGGCAAAAGTATTATCATTTAACTTATTTAAGAAATTTTCTGTTATTAATAATTTCCATATTAAGCTTAATAGATTCTATTAAAGATTTTTCATTTGCAATTCCCTTACCTGCAATATTAAACGCAGTTCCATGATCTGGTGATGTTCTTACATATGGTAACCCTCCAGTGTAGTTTACACCATTTTCAAATGAGAAAGACTTAAACCCAATTAACCCTTGGTCATGATACCAAGATATTGTTCCATCATAATTTTTAAATTTCTTTAAACCAAAAAATGAGTCAGCAGGGAATGGGCCTTCAAAAATAGTTTTAGAGGTATTTAGTTCATTAATAATGGGCACAAATAATTTTATTTCATCATCACCTAATAACCCGTCTTCCCCTGCATGTGGGTTATATCCAAGAACTGCAATTTTTGGATTTTTTTTGTTAAAGTCTTTTTCTAAAGTTTCTATAAAAATCTTAAGCTTTTTTAAAATTTTATTCTTATTTAATACAGACTTAATAGAATCTAAGGGTATATGACCAGTCATAAAACCAATGGTCATCATTTCAGAATGCATTATCATCATATTATCATCAATATTAAATTTTTCTAGAAAATATTCTGTGTGACCAGGAAAGGGGAATTTTAAAGATTGGGAATTTATTTTGCTAATTGGTAGAGTTACAATACCATCAATTTTTTTATTTATTTGAGCATTAGTGCATTTATCTAAAGACTTTACTGCATAATTTCCGGATTCTTTGTTAATTTCTCCAGGTAATATTTCTATTTCTGTATTAGATATTGGATATGTGTAGATTGAATTTTTGTCCGTAATAGAGTCTAAGTTATTTGTCTCTATTATTTTAAACTCATGCCCATATCTTTTTGAATAAAATTCTAATATTTGTTTATCACAAAATACTACAGGAATAAATTTGTGAAATAGTTTAGAATCAGAGAATGACTTGAGTAAAATTTCGGGACCTATTCCATTGTAGTCACCGATGCTAAAGCCAATAATTATCTTTTTGTTAGTATCTTTTTTCATTAATTTGAAAGACGCAATTCAAATTTACAATCAAATAATCTTTATGATAAAGATTCGTACGAAAAAAAAATTAGGACAACACTTTTTAAATAATGAAGAAATATCTAAAAAAATAGTAATCTCTCATGTTAATAGAAATAATATATTAGAAATTGGTCCTGGAAGTGGGGCTCTTACTAAATATTTGATAAGGGAATCAGTTAATTTTTATGTGGTGGAAATTGATGATGATTGTGTTAGTCTATTGAAAAAAGATTTTAAAAATTTAAATATTATAAATGAGGATATTCTTAAACTTAACTTTAATAATTTATTTGAAGATAAATTCTCAATAATTAGCAATTTACCATATAATATATCTTCCCAAGTTTTTTTTAAGATATTAGATAACAAAGATTCTATTATTGAATTTTCTTTTTTAATTCAAAAAGAGGTAGCGAAAAGAATTTGTTCAAAGTCAGGTAATAAAACTTACGGTATACTATCTGTTCTTCTTCAGACTTACTTTGATTTAGAATATCTTTTTGAAGTTAGTCCTAATGAATTTAATCCTCCGCCTAAGGTTTATTCATCAGTAATAAGGGGGGTTAGAAATAAAAGAAAAGATTCCGGTTTTTCTTATAAATCACTAAAAAAAACTGTTAAACTTAGTTTTCAAAATAGAAGAAAAACATTGAGAAATTCTCTAAAAAGCCTAAATTTACCTGAAACCTTTACCTCTAATTCAATTTTTTCGAAAAGAGCTGAACAGTTAGATGTAGAAGATTTTATATGGTTGTCAAATGAAATAAAAAAAAATGAGCCATGAAATTTTCATTAACTAATGAATTTAAGGATAGACTAAGAGAGGAGATA
>JAYNOQ010000025.1:9289-20374 GCA_038113315.1 Flammeovirgaceae bacterium
ATTGATTCTGATGATGGTGCTGATATACTATCTGAATTAGATGTTGAGTTTAGAGGTGAGGTTATTTCTCAAATTGAAGATTCAGAGAAATCAAAAAATTTAAAGGAACTATTAAGGTATGATGAGGATGTGGCAGGAGGACTTATGGCAATTGAATTAGTGAAATGTAACATCAATTGGAAAATAAATCAATGTATTGATTTAATTAAAAAACAAGCTGAAAATGTTTCTAATATTTATAGTGTTTACGTAACGGATAATAAGGGAAAATTATTAGGAAAAGTGTCTCTTAAGGATATTATTTTAGCAAAGGATAACTCTAGAATAAAAGATGTTTACGATGATTATGTTATTTCTGTTGACGCTAAAATGAATCAGGAAGAAGTCTCACAGATAATGCAAAAGTATGATTTAACAGTGTTGCCTGTTATAAATAAAAGAGGAAAACTATTAGGTAGAATAACAATAGATGATGTTGTAGATGTGATAACTGAAACTGCAGAGGAAGAAAGACAAATTATGTCCGGTATTACATCTGATGTTGAGGAAGATGATTCTATTTGGAAATTATCTAATGCTAGATTGCCTTGGTTAGTTATAGGTATCCTAGGTGGTTTATTTGGAGCATTTTTTTTAGGTTCTTTTGAAAATAATTATTTTAAGGATAATCAAGTCTTTTTATCACTTTCTTTTTTTATTCCTTTAATAATGGCAACTGCTGGTAATGTTGGTATTCAATCATCCTCAATAGTTATTCAGAGCTTATCTAATCCTAGTGCTTTTGAAAATACTGTTTCTGAAAGATTATTTAAAGTTTTATTAGTTTCAATTTTAAACGGAGTTGTATTGTCTATATTGGTATATATTGGCCTTTTAATTTCTGATTACTATAATATTCTAGATTTTGGATTATATTCTCAAACGGCTCTGATAGTATCTGTTTCATTATTTTCTATAGTTATGGTATCATCTTTGTTAGGAACTATAACACCTATTGTTTTGGACAAATTAAATTTTAATCCTGCATTAGCATCTGGTCCATTTATTACAACTACAAATGATTTAATTGCATTAGCAATTTATTTTATTGTTGCTTTATCACTAGGTGGTTTTTAATCCATAATTCATATATTTGTTATGATAACGGAGATAATCCGTTTTTTTTATCTTAAAAAAAAATGAGTACTGTAAAATATTTTACCGAAGAAGGATTGAAAAAATTGAAAGATGAACTACATCTTCTCAAAACAAAAGGTAGAGCTGAAATAGCTAGTCAGATTGCAGAAGCTAGGGATAAAGGTGATTTATCTGAAAATGCTGAGTATGATGCAGCAAAAGAGGCCCAAGGTCTTCATGAGCTTAAAATATCAAAATTGGAGGAATCGATTAGTAATGCAAGAGTAATTGATGAATCAGAAATAAATACTGATAAGGTTTCTATTTTATCTAAGGTAAAAATTCTCAATGTTTCTGTGAATAAGGAATTTGAGTATACAATTGTTTCAGAAGAGGAATCTGATCTTCAAGCTGGAAAAATATCTGTACAGTCTCCAATAGGAAAAGGGTTACTTGGTAAAAAGAAAGGAGAAGAGGTTAGTATAGATGTTCCTTCTGGGGAGTTAAAGTTTAAAATATTAAATATTTCTCTTTAGATTTAAATGAGCACAATATTTTCTAAGATAATAAATAAAGAAATACCCTCTTATACAATTACTGAAAATGAAAATTTTATTTCATTTTTAGATATCAATCCACTTACTGTTGGTCATTGTTTAGTTGTACCTAAAATAGAGACAGACTATCTGTTTGATCTTGATGACTCTTATTTGAAAGAAATTTTAATTTTTTCTAAAAAAATCTCATCATCATTATTAAAAACTGTAAATTGTGTGAGGGTAGGAGTATCCGTTGTAGGATTGGAGGTTCCTCATGCTCATCTTCACTTAATTCCTTTTATTAACGAGAAAGATATGAGTTTTTCAAATAAAAGAATTAAAATGACTAATGAGGAGTTCTTAGACCTTCAGTCTAGGATTATTAAAAATTTAAATTAATTTCTCAGGATTAGAAATTACATATTCTTTCCACGACTTTTTAGTAGTTTGATTATTAGATTTCTGATAAAAATGACATATTGCTGCTCCTAAAGCATCAGTTGCATCAAACTTTTCATTGTTTTTTATATTAAGATTTAAAATATTTTTTACCATTTCAGATAGCTGTTCTTTAGATGCATTTCCATTACCAGTAACTGATTGCTTTATTTTTTTTGGAGCATATTCTGTTATCTTAATTTTTTTAATTTCGCCTGCTAACATTGCAACACCTTGTGCTCTTCCAAGTTTAAGCATTGACTGAACATTTTTTCCAAAAAATGGAGATTCAATAGAAATTTCATTGGGATTAAATTCATCAATTAAATTATTAACCGAATCAAATATCATTTTAAGTTTTATTAGATGATTTTTCTCTTTATTCATTTTAATGACTCCGTACTGAATTGCTTTCAGTTTTTCTCCAGATTTTTTGATAATACCAAAACCCATTAGATTGGTTCCTGGATCTAACCCTAAAATTATTCTGTTAGATTTCATTTATGGTTTTATTAATTATTAATTTCACTACAATAAATCTATTCAAATATTATTTTAAAATGAATATCTCATATATTGATTCTCATGCTCACATCTACTTAAATCAATTTAAAGATAATATTGAGGATATAATTAAAAATTCTTTAAATAATAATGTTCATAAAATATTGATGCCTAATATTAATTTAGATACTGTAACAGATATTTTGAAAGTTTCAGATCAATATAAAGAAATCTGTTACCCTATGCTTGGTCTTCATCCGTGTTATATAAAAGATAATTTTGAGTATGAGATTGATGAAATATTTAAAAATTTTTCTTCAAAAATAATTGCAATAGGGGAAATTGGATTGGATTTTTTTAGAACAAAAGAAAATAAAAAAGATCAAATCAAAGCTTTTGAAATACAGTGTGAGTATGCTATTAGTAAAAATAAACCAATAGTTATTCATACTAGAAGTTCTATTGATGAAACTATAAAGATTGTCAAAAAATTCTCATCAAAAGGTCTTAGCGGTGTTTTTCATTGTTTTTCTGGCAGTCTGAATCAGGCTAACGAAATTATTGATTTAGGTTTTAAAATTGGTGTAGGAGGAGTATTAACATTTAAAAATTCTAATCTTAAAACTGTGATTTCTCAGATTGATTTAAGCCATATAATACTGGAGACGGACAGTCCATACTTATCTCCAGAGCCCAGAAGAGGATCAGTAAATGAACCCGCTAATATTATTTATGTTTCGCAGAAACTTTCTGAAATATGTGTAGTGCCTATTGAATTAGTTTCAAATATAACTACCCAGAATGTGATAAATTTATTTGATTTGCATTCTTAATTTATAGAGAGGTGGCCGAGCGGTCGAAGGCGCGCGCCTGGAAAGTGCGTATACGAAGCAATTTGTATCGAGGGTTCGAATCCCTTCCTCTCTGCTAACTTATATCCCATAGAATTGTTGTAATGATTTGGAATAATTTTTAACTTAATTTTTATGGATCCACTATCTCAAGGAACAGTTGGCGTAGCTTTTGCTCAGTCTGTTGCGAATAAAAATAATATTTTAAAGATCGGTTTCATTGGTTTCCTTGCAGGAATGGCCCCTGATTTAGATGTTTTAATTCAGTCATCAACTGATCCAATTTTATCTCTTGAATATCACAGGCAGTTTACACACTCACTTTTTTTTATTCCCATAGGTGCTTTAATTTGTGCTATTCTAATCTTTCCTTTTTTTAAAAGCTCTTTGAGTTTAAAGACTGTCTATTTTGCAAGTTTTTTGGGATATGCAACTCATGGATTGCTTGATGCATGTACTTCCTACGGGACTCAACTTTTTTGGCCTTTTTCTAACGAACGTATTAGTTGGAATAATATATCTATTGTTGATCCACTTTTTACTATTCCAACATTAATATTTCTGGTAATTACAATAAAAACAAAAAATAAGATATTTAGTTTTTTTGGAATTGGATGGATTATATTTTATTTAACTCTAGGTTATATTCAATATGAAAGAGCTTTATCAGCTGCATTAGAACTAGCTGCTATCCGAGGGCATAATGCTGAGCGAATGACTCTAAAGCCATCATTTGGAAATTTGATTTTATGGAAGTCTATTTATCAACATAATGAAACTTTTTATGTTGATGCAATTCGAACAGCACAATCATCTTCTTGGTGTTTAGGAGAAACTATAAGCGTTTTTGATTATAATTCTCATCTGCCAGATCTTGACATGAAGAGTCAGCAAAAAAAGGATATTGAAAGATTTCGTTGGTTTTCTCAAGATTATTTGGGCTATAATAAAGAAAAAAATATTGTAACAGATGTGCGTTATTCTATGATTCCAAATCAGATTAATCCAATGTGGGGATTGACTATTGATGAACAGAGTGGTATTAATGATCATGCAACTTGGTGGACAAGTCGAAATTTAGACCAAAGTCAGATAGATTTATTTATTAATATGTTAAAAGGCAAAAAGTGTATTTGTAAGCCATTTAAATTTCTAAGTTAAATACCTTAGCATTTAAATTTTAAGGGATAAGTTTATGAATTTAAACATATATTAAAAAATACGATATTGACTTTTATATTAATATTAATAATTTTATTATTGTAAATTCTATATAAAATAACACATTAAACTATGAAAAAATTTATAACATTTTTATTCACAATTAGTCTTCTGACTTATAATGTCTCTTTCTCACAAGAAGATATTACTGATGCTACTGAAGTTTCAGAAATGCAAGAAGACACTTCGTCATCAGCTGTAGATACGGTAGTTGAAGAAACTACAATTCAATTTGTAGAAGAAGAAGAAATTCAAGAGGTTGTCGAAGAATCACAATCTTTTCATTATGCTATCAAGGAACAATTTATTCAAGGTGGTTGGCAATTTATGGGTATTGTACTTTTATGTCTAATACTTGGACTTGCAGTAGCTATAGAAAGAATAATTACATTAAACTTAGCTACAACTAATACAAAAAAGCTTTTATCTGATATTGATGGTGCTTTATCATCAAAAGATGGTGTTAATGCTGCAAAAGAAATTTGTAAAAATACTAGAGGGCCTGTAGCATCTATTTTTGTTCAAGGATTAATGAGAGCTTCTGAAGGAATCGATATGGTAGAAAAGTCAATAATATCTTATGGATCAGTTGAGATGGGTAAGCTTGAGAAAGGTATGGTTTGGATTTCTTTATTTATATCTTTAGCTCCTATGCTTGGCTTTATGGGTACAGTTATAGGTATGATTGGAGCATTTGATGCTATTGCTGAAGCAGGTGATGTTTCTCCTTCTTTAGTTGCTGGTGGTATTAAAATTGCACTATTAACTACTGTTGGTGGTCTAATTGTTGCAGTTATTCTTCAATTATTCTATAATTACTTAGTTTCAAAAATTGATTCTTTAGTAAATACAATGGAAGATGCTTCAATTTCATTAGTAGATATTCTAGTTAAAAATAAACTTTCGAAATAATGATTCTACTAGATTTGGTTGATATCATATTATATTTTGGATATGGAATGGTAATAGTTGCAGCTGTTTTAGCTGTAGGTTTTCCATTATGGATTGCTTCACAAAATCCTAAATCTTTAGTAGGTACTGGAATAGGTCTTGGCTCAATTTTAGTGTTATTTTTAGTAGCCTGGTTAATTTCTAGTAGTGAAGTTTATTCAAGTTATTCAGAATTTGGAGTGGATGCCTCATTATCTAAATTAATAGGTGGAATGTTAAATTTAGTTTACATTTTAGCAGGGCTAGCTGTTGTTGGTATTATTTATTCTGAAATATCTAAAAGTCTAAAGAATGGCTAGAAAAAATAGACCAACTGCTGAGATTCCTAATGGATCTATGGCGGATATTGCTTTCTTACTTCTTATATTTTTTCTTGTTACTACAACAATTGCAAATGATAAGGGTATAGCAATGCTATTGCCTCCAAAACCTGATCCTAATCAACCACCCCCAGAAGTTACCAAAAATGATAGAAATATTTTTAAAATATTAGCTAATTCACAAGACAAATTGCTTGTTGAAGATGAGCCATTGACAAATGTTTTTGAACTTAGAGAGATGGTAAAAAGTTTTATCTTAAACTTTGGAAACCCAGGAGAAGAAGGAGTTACTCTTTATAATAGTTTACCTTCATCTATGAAAGCATATTCAAGTAGTGTGAGAAGATCAGATTATTCTGATGATCCCACTGAAGCTGTTGTATCTTTTAAAGCTGATAGAGGAACTTCATATGAATTATATGTTCAAGTACTTGATCAAGTAAATGCTGCATATAATGATGTTTACGGTGAAAGGGTAGGTTTATCTGCTGCTGAATTTTTACAGTTAGATAGAGACGACCCAGTACAAGATAAAAAATATCAAGCAGCAAGACAGGGAATTCCAAGAGCTATCTCAATTGCTGAACCAAATAAAATTGCAAACTAATATGGCTAAATTCGGAAAAAAATCAAATACTTCACAAGATATACCTACGGCAGCGTTACCAGATATTATCTTTATGTTATTATTCTTTTTTATGGTAACTACCGTATTAAGAGAAACTGACATTTTGGTTAAGCAAAAATTACCAAAAGCAGCTCAACTATCAAAACTAGAAAGAAAATCTCTTGTGAGTTACATTTACATTGGAGAGCCAAAGCAAAGTAGTTTATTTGGAAAGGAGCCAAAAATTCAAGTTAACGATGTGTTTGTTGAAGTTGATGAGATCGTTCAGTTTGTAAATACAGAAAAAGATAAATTGAACGAGGCGGAAAGAGATCAAATTACAATGTCTTTGAAAGTTGATGTCGAGTCTAAAATGGGTATCGTTTCTGATGTACAGCAAGAATTGAGGGAGGCTAATGCTAGAAAAATTCTCTATAGTTCTGTTCAATCTATTGATATTTAAAATAAATAAGAATTACATTTAATTCTTATTTATGCTAGGAAATTCAAAATATAGTAAAAAGGTTAATGCTTGGTGCATGTATGACTGGGCTAATTCAGTCTACTCACTTGTAATTACCACTGCTATATTTCCTATATTTTATAATTCTGTTACAACATCAGCTTCAGGATCAGATTTAGTTACTTTTTTTGGATTAGAGATTGTTAACTCTGTCCTTTATTCATATTCTCTTTCTTTCTCATTTCTTATTCTAACAATTATACAACCTATTCTTTCTGGTATTGCAGATTACTCAGGGAATAAAAAGTTCTTTCTTAGAATTTTTATGTATTTAGGTTCATTCTCATGTATGTTTTTATATTTTTTTGAGGGACCTAATATAGAATTTGGTATTATATTTTATGTATTAGCAAGTGTTGGTTTTACTGGAAGTTTAGTTTTTTATAATGCTTTTTTACCAGAAATATCAACTCCTGATAGTTTTGATAAAATAAGTGCTAGAGGATATTCGTTTGGGTATGTTGGGAGTGTTATATTGCTAATTATCTGTCTTATCTTAATTCAAGGTTTTGAATTTTTTGGATTTGAAAATTCGAAGGAAGCAACTAAGTTCACTTTTTTATTAGTTGGAATTTGGTGGATTTTATTCGCTCAAATAACATTATATTATTTAGAAGAGAAACCAAAAAAAATTATTCTTAATAAAACTATATTAACATATGGTGCTAAAGAACTTATTAAAGTATGGAATTATATTAAAGGAGTCAAAAACTTAAAACTTTACTTATTATCATATTTCTTCTATAGCATGGGAGTTCAAACAATCATGTTAGTAGCTTCCTATTTTGGAGATAAAGAGATAAATCTTGATCAAAATAAATTAATTTTTACAATTTTAATTATACAACTAATTGCAATTTTTGGAGCTTATTTCTTTGCTTATGTTTCAAGATTGAGAGGAAATAAATTTTCTCTTATAACAATGAATATCTGTTGGATTATAGTTTGTATAACGGCCTATTATGTAACAGATGAAACTAAATTTTATATTCTTGCAGCGGCTGTTGGTATATTAATGGGAGGAATTCAATCTTTATCAAGATCTACTTTTTCGAAGCTACTGCCAAAGGAAATAGGCGATACTGCATCTTTCTTTAATTTTTATGGAATTTCATACAATATATCAGTTGTAATTGGAACTTTTTCTTACGGCTATATTGAACAAGTTACAGGAAGTATGAGATCAAGTGTTCTTGCTCTAACTTTATTTTTTATATTGGGTTTAACCTTTTTAATTTTCACGAAAATTAAAAAATAATTTTTAATGGTAGATTTAAATATACCTGATCAGAATATAAAAATTAAAAGCATTAATTCTAAAAATTATATTTTAGACTTTATAAGAAAAAAACATCTTGTATTAACTCCTGAGGAGTGGGTAAGACAAAATTTGGTTAGTTATTTTATAAATGATCTTCATTATCCAAAGGGATTAATTAAAACTGAGTCTTCCTTAAAATATAACAATTTAAAAAAGAGATCTGATATTTTGATTTATAATAATGACATGACTCATTATATGATCGTTGAATGTAAGTCTTATAAAATGAAATTGAATAAATCTCACTTAAATCAATCTGCGATGTATAATAAAATATATAGAAGCAGATATTTGATGGTTTCTAATGGAATGGAGCATATTGTTTGTGAATATGATTGGGAAAACGAAACGTTTAAATTTAGAAATTCAATTCCTGAATTTAGAAATTAAATTAATGAGTTGATATTATGATATTCTACTCCAAATGCCTTTGATACGTTTTCATTTACTACTTTCCCATTAATAACATTTACTCCAGTTTTTATTTCATTGTTATCTTTTGAAGCTTTAACCCATCCTTTATTTGCAATTTCTAGAAGATATGGTAATGTTCTATTAGTAAGTGCTTTTGTAGAGGTAAATGGTACCGCACCTGGCATATTAGCAACACAATAGTGAACCACATTATCTATGATAAAAATAGGATCTTGATGAGTTGTGGGGGATGATGTTTCAAAGCATCCGCCTTGATCAATAGCGATATCTACCATTACACAACCTGGCTTTAGTGACTTAAGCATTTCTTTTGATATTAATTTGGGAGCTTTAGCTCCTGCTATTAATACTGCTCCTATAATTAGGTCAGCATTTTTTGCTTCATTTTCAATAATTTCTTTTGTTGAAATTAAACAATTGATTTTATTATCAAATAATTCATTTAATTCAATTAATCTCTTTTCACTTGTGTCTAATATTGTAACATTAGCTTGTAGTCCAACAGCCATTTTAGCTGCTTCAGTTCCTGATATTCCCCCTCCAATAATTAATACATTTGCAGGTTCAACTCCACTTACACCTCCAAGTAAAATGCCTCTTCCTCCCATGGGTTTTTCAAGATATTTTGCACCTTCTTGGGTTGCCATTCTGCCTGCAACTTCTGACATTGGTACTAATAGAGGTAATGATCCATTATTATCTTCTACTGTTTCATATGCAATACAAACTGAATTGCTTTTAATCATTGCGTCAAGTAATGGTTTATGTGATGCAAAATGAAAATAGGTAAATACAATTTGATTTTCTTTTATTAATGAGTATTCCTCTTCAATTGGCTCTTTAACTTTGAGAATTAAATCTGATATTTCAAATATTGATTTGTTATCATCTAAGATAATAGCTCCCTCATTTTTATAATCCTTATCAAGAAAACTTGAATTAGTACCAGCATTTTTTTCAATAAAAACCTCATGACCATGAGAAATTAATTCTTTAACTCCGGAAGGAGTTATGGCTACTCTAAATTCATTATTTTTTATTTCTTTAGGAACACCTATTTTCATATGTGCAAATATCTATCATTTAGAGATATTTTATAAATTTTAAGTGTTTTTTTTAATTTTATATTTCTGATTATATTTAGAATAATATTTTGCATTATAAATTATTACAAAATATAATTCTTTTATTTATAAAAAAACATATTATAAATATTATTTAATTTAAAAACTTTTATATTATTTAATATTGATTTTTAGTATATTTACTTACAAAATCTAATATGATTGAATCAAATCTTTTAATAGATAAATCTCTTAAAATTTCAAAAGAGGAAATTCTTCAAGACTACTATTTAATTAATGAGAGTCGACATCTAAGTCTTACAGGTAGAAAAGAGGTTTTCATGGGTCGTGCTAAATTTGGAGTTTTTGGCGATGGAAAAGAATTACCACAAATAGCTATGTCAAAATTCTTTAAAAATGGTGACTTTAGGAGTGGGTATTACAGAGATCAAACATTTATGATGGCTATTGACCAATTAAATGCTAGTCAGTTTTTTGCTCAACTATATGCACATACAGATATTAATTTTGATCCTCATTCTGGTGGAAGACAAATGAATTGTCATTTTGGTACTAGAATGCTTAATTCATCAGGAGACTGGAAGACACTAACGGATATGAAAAACTCTGCAAGTGATGTTTCTTGTGTTTCTGGACAAATGCCAAGAATTGTTGGTTTAGGTTATGCTTCTAAATTATATAGAGAAAACAAAGATCTAGGACAAATGCATAATTTTTCTATCAATGGCAACGAAGTCATTTTTGGGACAATAGGTGATGCAAGTACATCAGAAGGACATTTTTGGGAATCAATTAATGCATGTGGTGTTCTACAGATACCAGTTGTTATGTCAATATGGGATGATGGTTATGGTATATCAGTACCCTCAGAATATCATACAACAAGAAATGATTTATCAAAAGTTTTATCTGGCTTTCAAAGATCATCAAAAAATGAAAATGGATTTGAGTTGATAACTGTTAAAGCATGGGATTATGAAGGGCTTTTAAAGGCTTATTCAAAAGCAGTAAAGGTTGCTCGTGAAGATCATGTTCCATCAATCATTCATGTAAAGGAAGTAACACAACCACAAGGTCATACTACTTCAGGATCGCACGAAAGGTATAAATCAAAGGAAAGATTAAAGTGGGAGGAAGATTTTTGTTGTATCAAAAAAATGAGAGAGTGGATACT
>JAYNOQ010000026.1:0-20161 GCA_038113315.1 Flammeovirgaceae bacterium
AATTGTAGTAATCGATCAAATCTTTTTGATCTCTAAAAAAATGTCCAAATGTTTCGGTAAATGTTATTCTCCCAAGTAGAGCAATAAATTGTGCATCTTCTTTTTTCGCTAATCTGATTTCAATAGTATTCATCCGTCATTGAAGGTTATGATATATTGTGGCTAACTCACCAATATGTTTTAAAAATCACTAATATAAATATTAATTAAAAATATAAAAATCGAATCGTCCTTTTGGTCGTCCTAACTATAAAATCATTAAATTTGATGTAGAAATAGCAATTGTACGAGTCGTCCATCTCGCTTATTTCTTATAAATCACTCAATATTCTTTATGCTAAATGTCCACAACCTCTCTATCTCATTTCAAGGAGATGATTTATTCAATAATATAACATATAGGATAGGCAGAAAAGATAGAATTGGTCTTATTGGTAAAAATGGTGCGGGTAAGTCCACCATGTTAAAGATATTGTCTAGGGAGATGGAACCTGATACAGGAGAGATTGCTACTGATAAAGATTTAAAAATTGGGTTTTTAAAACAAGATATTGATTTTGAGGAGGGAAGAACAGTTCTAGAGGAAACTTACGAGGCTTTTGTAGAAATAAAGTCGATAGAGAAGAAAATAGAAGATATCAGTAATGAGCTTATTAGCAGAAAAGACACGGAAAGTAAAGAATATAATCAGCTAATGATAGATCTTCAAACCCTTCAAGATAAATTTGAAATAATTGGAGGCTACAGCTACGAAGGAGATACAGAGAAAATCCTTACAGGTTTAGGCTTTAAATCATCTGAATTCAATAAACAAACAAGCAAACTATCAGGAGGTTGGAGAATGCGTATAGAACTTGCTAAGTTATTATTACAAGATAATGACGTGTTACTATTAGATGAGCCTACAAATCATCTAGACATTGACTCTATCATCTGGTTCGAATCATTCCTAAAAAACTATTCAGGTGCAGTATTAATAGTTTCACATGATAAAATGTTTCTAGATAATATCACGAATAGGACCATAGAAATCTCATTTGGAAAAATTTATGACTATAAAAAACCTTACTCTGAGTATCTGATCCTGAGGGAAGAGATGCGTGAGCAGCAGATTGCATCTCAAAAAAATCAAGAAAAAGAAATTCAGAATACTGAAAAACTTATAAATAAGTTTAGAGCTAAAGCCTCCAAAGCTTCTATGGCACAGTCTCTTATCAAAAAACTTGATAGGATGGATAGAATCCAAGTGGACAAAGAGGATAAAAGTGTTATGAATGTTCACTTCCCCATCTCAGTCAATCCAGGAAAAGTAATTTTTGAAATTAAAGATCTTTCTAAAAATTACGGTGAGCTAGAGGTATTAAATTCTATTAATTTAATTCTTGCAAGAAACTCAAAAGTAGCATTTGTAGGTCAAAATGGTCAAGGAAAAACGACACTTGCCAAAATAATAAATAATGAAATAGATTATACTGGATCTTTAAAAATAGGTCATAACGTACAAATCGGATACTTTGCTCAAAATCAGGCAGATTATTTAGATGATGAAAAAACAGTACTACAGGTAATGGAAGATTCTGCAACAGAAAAAAATAGAAGTAAAGTAAGAGACATTCTCGGATCTTTTTTGTTTAGAGGAAGTGAAGTTGACAAATATGTTAAAGTATTATCTGGGGGTGAGAGGAATAGATTAGCACTTGCTAAGCTGTTGCTTCTCCCATTTAATGTCTTAATAATGGATGAGCCTACAAACCACCTTGACATCAAATCTAAAAACGTTTTAAAGGAAGCTCTCAAACGTTTTGAAGGGACATTAATATTAATTTCACACGACAGAGATTTCCTTCAAGGTCTATCTGAGATTGTGTACGAGTTCAAAGACAAAAATATTAAAGAATACCTTGGTGATATTGATTATTACCTAGACAAGAGAAATATAGGTGACATCAGAGAAATTGAAAAGAAAAAGAAGGTAGTTCCTCAAAAGAAGATGGATAAGGACTCTTACAAAAACATGAAAAAAATTAATTCATTAAATAGTAAGATTAAAAGAGTTGAAAAGGAAATTATAGATTTAGAAGAAAAAATCAAAAAAAATGATCTAGAACTCGAACAAAACCCAATAAAATACGACGAAAGTTTTTTCGAAGAATATCAATTAAAAAAAAATAAGCTTGCGTCAACAATTTCAGATTGGGAAGAGCTGCAGAAGCAGCTGGAAAGAATACAACAATAAAATTAGAATAATCTAATTAATATCTCCTTTTAGGCATCTTGTAAAGAAAGGAAAATCATCAGTCACAACATAATAATAAATACCGTCAGGAAATTCAGGAGTAACTCCGTATCTACCATTACACTGATCTAAGTCACCATACCCATCCACATATTCATAATCTTGAGTAAAAGCACCCATTGGAATTGGTATATTCGGATTCGTTGTACCCTGACCTGGGCCACCAATTAATGAGGTAAGTGTACTTGGCCTATTTGAATCAGGTTCCGTTTTTAATCTATAACTAGGTTTTAAAGATATAATTGAACTATTTATATCATTTGGATTTGAATAACCATATCTAGCATATACAGGAAATCCATCTGAAGCCCATCCAACTATTGTCATTCCCTGATTAGATCCTAAAAAATCAATCAGTAATTCAGGCATACCATGATAGTGATAAGCACCATTGGGCTGTACATGCGCATGATTCATGTCATCTCCAAAATCAAAGGTTTCGTGTCCAAGGGCTTCAATATTCCAATTACCTTGACCCTGAGCTAAACTGCATACACCCTCATCATTACATCTCCCAGCTGTGGCTGGATCAAATTTTACGCTATTAAGTGCATACGCAATTGCAACCGCTTGACCTACTACTTCTAATCCACTTTCATACAGTACTGATGGACATATTGTGAATCGCTCACTAACATTCTGAGCAGTAATAGTATTTGGGTTTTCTGAGTTTGGGAAAGTTCCAACCTCATGATTTGGTATACCATTACCATTTAAAATTCTGCTGGAGCCGTCCGAAGACCACGAATACGTACTAAAAGCGTTAACTGACTCATCATCATTAAATATACTCTCATCAATATCCGTGAGTACACCTTCTGTTGAATACTCACTATCACAATTATCAACAATAACCTCATTGTCAAGACTTTCACATGATAAAGAAAAAATTATAATAATAAGATGTATGTACTTATTCATGATAAAATAATTCATATTTGAGCTTGTTTTAATTTTAGATGAAAAAAACTTAAAAAACTTGTTAAAAAATCAAAATTTTAATTCACACTTGGCTCAATCTTATAAACACCCTCATTTTCTACTGCGACATAAATATATCCGTCAGGAGATACTTTCACATCTCTAACTCTTCCTATCTCCTCAGCTATTTTTTCTTTCTCAACTAATTTATTATTTTCATCAAATAAGACTCTTTCAAGATACCCAAACTTTAATGACCCAACCAGAAGACTTCCCTTCCAGTCTTCGTATATATCAGAATTTAAATATTCAAATGAGCTAGGAGCGATAGAAGGAGTCCAATAATAATAAGGTTGCTCCATGCCCTCCTCATGAGTCTTATCAGTAAATGAGGTTCCGTTATAATTAACCCCGTATGAAATTACTGGCCATCCATAATTTTTTCCTTTTTCTATTATATTTATTTCATCACCTCCCTTAGGTCCGTGCTCGTTAGTCCATATCTCATTAGTCTGAGGATGTAAAAAAATTCCTTGAGGATTTCTATGCCCATAAGAATATATTGCTGGGTTAATAGTTTGAGAATTAAAGTATGGGTTATCAGAGGGAACTGAGCCATCATCATTAATCCTAAAGACTTTACCACCGTCCTTAGTTAAATCTTGAGGGTTAATATCTCTCTCACCCCTATCTCCAATAGCAAAAAATATCTTACCTTCATTATCAAACTGAATTCTAGAGCCCCAATGATACCCTTTTTCAGATTTTTCTTTACCAATGAAAATATCACTTATATTAGATAATTTATTATTATCAAGCCTAGCCTTGGCTATTGCAGTGTTACCACCATCTTCATCAACTTTCTTTGAGTAAGACAAATAGATTGTTTTATTAGATTTAAAATTTGGATGAAGCTCAATATCCATTAATCCACCTTGACCGATATAATAAACCTCAGGAATATCATCAACTTGAATTAATTCAGAGTTTTGATATATAAAAATCTTTCCTTTTTTATCTGAAAAAATTATATCTGAGTTATTAATAAATTCAATACTCCAAATTATTCCCTCATACTCGAATACTTTGGTGATTTTATATTCTAAATTTTCAGAATTATTAATTTCTTCCGCCCTTGATGAACATCCCAATATTAAAAAAAACAATATGATTTTAGATAGCTTCATTTTATAAAAATTTAAAATTATTTTTCATTTGAGTAATAGTAACTCACAAAAATTATAGTAATTATAGGAGAAAATACACCAAGAAGGAATCTCCACTTTGGCATAACTGGGCCCTGATAAAAAAAAGTTTCTAGAAAAAATATCACCTGCATTGAAATGATAAAGAATAAAAGGAACTTCTTTAAAAAATTTGTCATCTTAATTATGTCCTTTTAGAATTAGGCTTAAACTTATAAATAGCAAATGATACGATAAATAAACATGTAGAAATCCCACTCACTAAAAGTAAAATTTGAGCGCCCATTAAACTTAATACTTTAAAAACAACACTCATAACAAAAGAGCACAAAGCAAGTACACCAGATGAAAATACAAATTTTCTCATAATTTAAATCTAGTTAATTTATCTATCTATGATAACCTTAATCTTGTCTAATTTTTTACTTGATTCTATGTTTAGAAGATACGTTCCATCCAAAAGATTAGATACATTAACCTCAAGATAATCTCTATTTCTAGAAATTGATTTAGGCCCTAATACTTTGCCATTCAAGTCTACAAAGTAAACGTCCTTAATCTGAATTCCTGGCTTGGTAATTACCATTAACTTATCATCAGCTGGATTAGGATATACATTTTCAACAAATGATATCTTTTCAGCAAATAGTGGCTTAGGCTCCCCACAGATATCTCCGATTCCGTTATTATCCCAGTCAGCTTGATCTGGATTAGGTGTCAATGGGCAATTATCTTCTTGATCAGAAATACCATCTCCGTCATCATCAGTATCACAAATATCTCCTAATCCATCTCCATCAGTGTCTAACTGATCAGGGTTAACAGAGAGAGGACAGTTGTCTTCAAAATCTAAAACCCCATCACCATCATCATCAGTATCACAGACATCACCTAAACCATCCATATCCGTATCTAACTGATTAATGTTAGCGATATCGACACAGTTATCAGAGTCATCTGCTACACCATCATTATCAGAGTCTAAAATCTCTGCGCAGTCATCCCCCACTGTATACTGGAAAAATTTAGTAACTGCTAATCCTCCTGCAAAAGCAAATTTACAAGCGTAACTTAATGTAGTTCCTTCATCTATATCGTAAAATGTTTTTCCAAAAATATTACCAGAAATTTGAGAAATTTGTATTTCCTGGAATGGATTCTCTCTCCATAAATAAGCTACTAACCCGACTTTATCGTTATCTAAAATTTCAAAAGTTACAGTAACATTCTTTCCAACAGTCTCAAAACCTACCCTATAACCTTGAGAAAATGATCCTTGTATTGCTTCAGAATCTATATAATAACAATCTTGCACACTCTGTATATAGATTGTTGATGAAGAGGAAGTACTTTTTCCTCCCTTATCATCTACCGCCTCAGCATGTAAATTATATGTCCCGACAGGAAGATTTTCGTAATTATATTCAAATGGTTCAGTTTCATCTTTATATAATAGCGTGTCATTATTATAAAAATTAACAAATTCAACGACCCCGTCTAGATCGGATGCAGAGGCCTTAAGCAATATATCATCAGATTCTCTAAAATAACTACCATCAGAGGGGCTATCTAATTTGATGCTAGGAAGGCTATTTCCAACATCATTAACTATTAAAAAGATTTCGTCGTAATCAAAATATGTACCATCAGAAACTTTAAGCTTTAACTTGTAAACTCCTTGTTGAAGATCAGAGACTGTAGTAACTGATGATGAGGGGTCATTAATATCAATTAATGATGGGCCATAAACTTGCGACCATGAATAAGTCAGAGGCTGACCTGTATCATGATAAGAATTAGAAGCATCTAATTCTGTTGAGGATTCAGGATATAACACCGAGATATTTCCACCTGCA
This sequence comes from Flammeovirgaceae bacterium, assembly GCA_038113315.1. GTDB lineage: Bacteria > Bacteroidota > Bacteroidia > Cytophagales > MED-G16 > MED-G16. Next base: position 6,279 of record JAYNOQ010000026.1, read on the forward strand.
TCGGCTACAGGAACACTATAATCCAGAGGAGAATCAAAATCAAATGTCATTTTACCTAAGTTGAACTCTCCCCCGTGGAAGTTTACTCTTAAAATCTGTCTCCCTTTCTGTAGTGGAATATTTTGTATCACTTTCGACTGCCACGTATCCCAGTTTGAACTACTTGTTGACGGAATATAAATTGAATCTGTAACAACTACATCTTGAGCCTGTAAAGAGAAAGGACCTCCTCCATTTGGATTTCCGGAAGAAAATCTAAAATTTAATGAGTAGAAACCTGATTGAGCAACATCGACTGTATACTCTAACCACTCACCCTTTTCTATCCATCCTACAGTCGCACCCTCAACACCAGACATGCCTGCATCTACATCTTCATTATCTCTATATCCTCCGTTGCTCCCCATTGAAAAATCTTTGTAGGAGATGCCCTGAGAGCTTCCTCCCTCAAAATAATCATACTCTCCAGCTTCAATAGTTCCAGGAATTAAGTTGATTTCGTTATCATATGGAGTCTGTTCACCCACATTAATCATTACAATATTTGATAACTCGAAAGACTCCTCAATATACATCTTAGCATAAAACTCATGCTTTCCAAGTTCTAAAGAAGGGGTGTTTATCTTATAAGGCTTTGAAAATATTGAGTCTACCACCTTTCCGTTCATATAAAACTCGACCTTAGATAGATTTGTATTTCCAGTCTCTAAATTAAGTTTTGAGGTGTTATTTGGATAATTCTGCTCAAAAGGAGTAGAGAGCTCACCACTTATTGCTTTTGATCTATTTGTAATCATTTTATTTGCTGGAACACTTAAGATAAAACCATCAGAAAATTTCACATCTATAGGGCTGTTAGAATAATTATGAGCTACATAGGTTTTCTCACCATCTCTACTAAAAACTGATGAAATTGGGTAGTCAGATGTGACAGACACATCAACACTTCCAATAGCATTGAGAGAATGAATCCAGTAGTAAGTTTGTGCATCTGAAATTCCAAATTTTAGATTTCTGTTTGGTGATTTAGAGTAGAGATCAATAGCTTTCTTTGGATCAATCTGAGCTAAATATTTCCAGAAAGTATCATACCATAGATTTGGATTGTCAGAGCTTGGGTTCAATATATCTGTATTACTTTCAATTTCTTGCCAGAGATTCTCAACATAATTTTTATTATGGCTAAGATAGAAAGAACCACCATGAATAGGATAAAACTCAATTCCGTATGAAGCTGTGATATCTGCTGTCCAGAATGTACCGTTATCGTAAGAGTTTCCCCAAACTCTTGAAACTAGACCATATTGTTGCTGATCGCTAAAATTTTGTTTTCTGACATCAAACCAGTACTCCTCAATAGCAGTCTGCTCTGTTGTGTAGAGAAATATTCCTAAGTCTCTAATGTCATCCTGACCCGTTACAGTACCCCAATGGATTAAAGATGAATTAAACTGCATACTTTCAGATGTAGATTCTTGGTCGTTACCCTGCGGAAAACTAGCAAACCCATTAGCCCACGAGTGTCCAGCGTAAGGGCTAAAGTTTCTTAGGAAAGGAAATAGAGGATCTTCCCTATCAGTAGACGCAGCATCTCTAACTAGTAAATTAATCATCTCTCCCCACTCATTGTACCACCCTGGCCTAAACTGCTCCATAAAAGCTGCAGCATGAATAAAATAGCCCCAATGGAAATGATGGTCATTAATATTACTGTCTTGACCATGTCCAGCAGGATACCCAATAAGAGAAGACCAGTCTTTGTTATAGTAAAATAAGAAAGCAACCTCATTACTCTCATATGTTAGCCAATCTTCCAACCTCTCCTGGATAGTGTTAATAATCTTATCTCTAGCCGTAAGATTATTCATTTCATTAGCAATCCTGGAAGTCTGTATCAACCGATTCATAAGTTGACCCTCATTATATGAGTCAGTCCATAAGTCAAGAGAATTATCTTCAAGTAAAGATATTTTCTGATGAAGATCAGAGGGATTAAACTCTTCAGAGTATTGATTTAGATAAGGAAGAGTTGGTAAGATTCCATAAAAAGTATTTTGAGTCTGGAAGTTATCTCCTTTCATCATTTTCATTTCACCTCTTACAGTTCTATAAGTATCATAATTTGGATTTAAACTCTCAGGGGAAAGGTTATTCCAGTGGTGTGGTAAGAGACCTTGAAGAAACGAAGCAGATTCTCCCTCCATAACCTCAGTTGTTACTATATAATCTGATTTTAAAATAGAGGATGACTCGTCAAAATCAAAGCTAACTCTAGTATCTAAAGGAAATGTATAGGCAAATTCTTTATACTCATTTGCTTTATCAATAAGATCATAGATACCCTGAGGCAGCATGACTAATGACCAATATGTTTTATTATCAAGAGAAGAGGAATATATGTTACCATCTTTTGTCCACGAACTACCACTTGGTCCGTAGACAACAAAATTTGCACTGCTACTGGCATTTTCTATTATTATCATTTCGTCCTGAATAGTTATATTACCCGAAGAAATTTTAATTTTTGCAATGTCAGAAGGCATTTTCTTAAAATAGACAAATGGCATACCAATACCTGAGGTAGCAGTTAGTGACTTACTTCCTGTTTTCCAGTTCATTGAAACCGTCCAATCTGAAAAATCTGAAACAGTAGTTTTTTCACTATTAAGACCATCTAGTCCTACAACTATTGGTGAAGAGTCCCCTATTACACCCCAAGGAATATATGTAATAATTAAACCCTCATTAATTGTCTTCATTGTCAGTGGATAGTTAAATAGATTATCTGCATGATTTTCTTTCACCAGCTTTGACCACCACTCGTTAGTAGGTACGGGTTTTGAGATAGCAGTACCCGATATCTGTGGTGTTCCAGAAGGAAAACCATTTCTACCAGCTACATCCGTACCAGGAAAATTAGTGGTATAGCTACCAGATCCAATTTGAGTTTGAGAAAATGATTGGAATGAAAATAAAATTAGATACAGATAAATTATCTTTTTCATGTCGCTAAAATATAGATAATATGATTAGTCTTAAAGATTAGATGAGATTTATTTAAAATAATTGTTTAAAGTAATTGAATGAAAGTTTTTATTAGTTTTAACTTCTAATATTACATTACATAAATTTTTAATGAAGCCTCTTCTTACTTTATTTTTTTCAATTTTTTCTATAGCCATTTATAGTAATCCCAAGAAAACTAATGAAAAATCACTTGAGGCAATAAAAATTAATACTGGTGAGATAATTTTAGATGGGAAATTAGATGAATCATTCTGGAGTAATATAACTGGAATAGAGGATTTTTTAATGCAGGAACCTATCGAGGGTGGAGAACCAACTGAAAAGACTATAATCAAAGTAGCTTATGACGAAAAATTTCTTTACATCGGTGCGGTGCTATATGATTCGGACCCTGATGGAATAAAATCTTTCAAAATGAGAAAAGACTCCCCATTAAATACAGATGACAGGTTTATGCTTATTCTCGATACTTATCTTGACGGAAGAAATGCATATTTTTTTGAAATTAACCCTAAGGGCTTAATGGGAGATGGACTTCTTACTATCGGTCAAGGATTAAGTTTAAATAAAAATTGGGATGGTATATGGAGACCGTGGACTTATATTGGAGATTTTGGTTGGTCAACCGAGATTCGAATTCCTTTCCATACTTTGAACTTTGATCCAAAAATCAGTACATGGGGTATTAATTTTCAGAGGACAGTACGAAGAAAAAATGAAGAAATATTATGGTCGGGACATAAAAGAAATCAGGGATTATTCAGGCCACAGAATGCTGGAATTCTTACAGGATTGAATGGGATATCACAGGGTCTAGGTCTTGAAATTGTCGGATATGGAAAAACTGAAGCATCAAAGATTCAGAATGAAGTCCGAAATGGATATAATAAAGACGCAGGTATTAATGGTGGCTTTGACATTAATTATAACATAACACCTGGCCTTAAAGCATCTGTTACTTTAAATACTGATTTTGCAGAAACTGAAGTAGATGACAGACAAATAAATCTCACTAGGTTTCCTATTCGATTCCCTGAAAAAAGAGATTTTTTCCTTGAAGGAGCTAATATTTTTCAGTTTGCTCCTAGGAGCGGTGTGTACCCATACTTCTCAAGAAAAATTGGTCTTCAGTCTGGAAATCCAGTTCCAATATTATTTGGAGGAAGAGTAATAGGAAAAGTTGGTAAAATTGAGGTGGCAGCACAGCAGGTTAAGACTAGGGAGACTGGATTATTAAATAGTGAAGACTTTTCAGTATTAAGATTAAAACAAAATTTCTGGAAAGAAAGCAGTATCGGTGTTTTATATACAAGAAGACATACTAATAAGGGAAATGAAATTATATCACCTTTACCTGATAGAAATACACTTGGTCTCGATTTAACACTGAACACATCATCATTTCTAAAGGATAAAAATCTACAATTCCAAGCATTTACTATTTTTCATAATCCAAATACTCTAGATGAAATTAATAATAATATCTGGGATAGATCTGCAAGAGGTATACGTATTAATTTTCCAAACGAACCTTGGTCAGGAAGTGTATCTTACAGAGAATTTGGAAACCTATACGATCCTGCAGTTGGTTTTTCTAGGAGAAATTCATTTAGGAGAGTTGAGCCAAGAATTAGATTCTCTCCCCTACTTGAAAAAAGTAAGATTATAAGAGAACTTCAATGGGAAATAAGCTTTGAAAACTTAATGAGTTTAGACTGGAAAAGATTAACTCAAAATATAAGATTAACACCGTTATCAGTACGATTTGAAAGCGGGGATGAGATATCATATCAAGTTATAAAGAATTTTGAAAGCCTTGAATATGAATTCAATATTTTAGGAGATAATTCTGTCATAATTCCAACTGGCGATTACTCAAATTGGAAACATCAAATTGAATTTGAAACAGCAAACCATAGAAAGATAGTCTATGAAATTGAATTAAATGCTGAAGGATTCTGGTCTGGAAATAGAACTGAATACGAGAATAATTTAATCTTAAGACCATTCTTAGGAATGAATTTGAGTTTTGGTTATATCCATTCAAACGTTAAATTAAATGAAGGAAGTTTTAATACCAATCTAGTTCGTTTTCTAGGTGATTTTGACATATCACCTTTCATATCGTTTTCATCAAATATTCAGTATGATGATATTAGTAAACAAATAGGGATGAATAATAGATTTAAATATACAATTACACCAGGATCAGACATATACCTTGTATATAATCATAACTGGCTATATGATTTTGGGAAATATAAGACATCTTCAATGATGGGAGCAAGTAAAATAACGTATACCCTACGGTTTTAAATTATTTTTTTGACCACTCTTTTATAGAGTCATTATTCATCTTTACATAGTCCTGATTATCGGCTTCTATAGAAAGTTCTAAAGACTTCTTCGCCACTTTTACAGCTTGTTTATAATTTCCATTAGCAGCAAGAATTAGTGAGTGTTGTCTCAAGTGAAAAAATCTAGGATTTTCCATCATATCCATAGCTTTTTCCATCCACTCTAAAGCTTTATCTAGCATAAAATTTTCTTCTTTATAATACACAGCTGCAGCGTAATAATCTGATGCCTTAGGATCAGCATCCATTAATGACTCAATTTGAGTACTAACTAAGTCTCTAGTAGGAACACTGATAGGAACAGTAACGTAAATATCTCCCCATGATATAACTAAATCTACATCATTATTAGATAAGTTCTTGAAAGAAATCGAAAAGGTTTCTAACTGATATCCATCTTTATATTTTACAGATTTAAAGTTTGATTTGAAAACTATTTTAGAATCATCCCAGTCTCTAGGAACACCCCATACCTCAGCTTGGGAATATAAAATTACATCCCAATTATCTTCATTAGGAATTGAAAATATTGAATAAGAACCTTCTTCAATTGTTTTACCGTCAATAACTACATCTGTTGAAAAGCTAATCTTTGTGCTGCTATTAGCACCAGTTCTCCATAATTTACCATAAGGAACGAGGTTACCAAATATTTCTCTACCCTTCATTGAAGGTCTGTTATAATCTACTTCTATTTCTGTAAGTCCAACTACCTGTTCAATTTCAGCAGCAGGGCTAGCAGGAGGTGTTTTAAGTTGAGAGAATGAATAAAAACTCATAAAAAGTAAAAAGAATGTAGATAAAATTTTCATTGTTTATAATTTATATTTTTAATATTGATAAAGTTAATTAATCATTTGTTAAAAATTAAGCTATGAAATTATTAATAGTAATTATCATAATTTTAAGTAGAGAGATAAATATTTTTTCAAATTCTGAAGAAGAAAAAGTAAAAAGAGTTGTAGAATCATTTTTTGAAGCTTTCCATTCTAGAGATTCAACTTCATTATATAAACTATCTCTTACTGATTTTGAATTGAGAAGTTCATCTTTATTAAATGAATCACAAAAATTATCGTCAGTAAGTTATTATGATTTTGTTAAAACAGTTTCAAATAGAGATAAAAGCTCAAATTGGGAAGAAGAAATATTATCTTATGAGATTAATGTTGATGGTACATTAGCAGTAGCTTGGACTCCTTATATTTTTAGAATTAATGATAAGATTAGTCACTGTGGATCTAATTCATTTACACTTCATAAAGTTGAAGGTGAATGGAAAATTATTCAGATAATTGACAGTAGAAGAAGAGACTGTAATTAGTAAACAAAATTTAATATCTCAAAATTATCAACTCTTTTGAAATATAATTAGATATATGTAGGTTTGAAATATGAATTTTTCTAATAAATATCTACAGTTTGTTATTGGTTATGTTGCATTCTCATTTTCAATTCTGGAGGGGTTAAGCTTTTTAATTGAAAATTATGGAATAAGCTCAAAGTTATTAGACTATACACTTCTTTGTCTAGTAATTGGATTTTTTGGTATGATTTTTTATCAGTTATATTTATCTATAACTTCTAAAAAAAACACAAAATCAACAAAAAAAATAAATGTCAAAGGATATCTTTCTTATCTAAATATCGCCATCACCTTACTTATAGGGGCTTTTTTTATTTATTATTACAATAAAAGTACATCGAAAGATGAACTTTTTGAAGTTAAATTACCCCAAATTATTGAAGCATTTGAAAATAATGAATACTCAAGAGTTTATAGTGAAATAAGAACTCTAAAAAATAATAATATTTCAAACCCTATCATTGATAACTATTTTGATAAAGTAACAACAGAAGTAGATATAAACACTACACCTAAAGGTTATGAAGTATACTTAGATTTACTAAATGATTCAACAGAAAACTGGATTTCTCTTGGAAATTCTCCTGTTTCTAAAGTTAGAGTACCAAACGTAAGATTCAATTTAAAATTCAAATTAGGAAACGAAGAATTTATTGAAATGTCAAATTATTGGGTACTTAATAATGGAAGAGACTACGGAATTCCTATAAGTAACAATTTTGATAAAGATAAATACAAACTAATTTTAGGAGGAAAAAGAAGTCTTCAGTTTCCAGGACTGGATCATTATTCTTCAATTGAAATTGGACCATATTTAATTTCAAAATTTGAAGTAACTAATAAAGAGTATTTAGATTTTATTTTAGAAAAAGGTTATGAAAACCCTGAATATTGGAAGTTTGCAATTGATGAAAATCCAGACTTTATGAATAGTAAAATAAAGACCTTTACGGGTAAATTTGGAAGAATTGGGCCTTCCAACTGGTCTTATGGAATGTATCCTGATGGTCAAGAAAATTTTCCAGTCACTGGAATTTCTTGGTATGAAGCAATGGCCTACGCAAATTACAAAAACTTATCAATTCCTAATGTATATCAGTGGGCATCTGCTGCTACTTTAAGTTCATCAAGTTCGTTTATGTATAACAGTAACTTTAGTCAAAATCAATTAATTAATGTTGGATCAAATGAAAATTCAAATTATAATGGATTGTTTGATATAGCAGGAAATGTTAGAGAGTGGATTGTAAATTCCTTAAGTAACGACAGCTCAATAAAGGGAATTTTAGGTGGAAGTTTTAATGACGAACCATATTATTTTAATGATTACTTTGGACAAAACTCACTAGATAGAAGTATTGGTAATGGAATAAGACTAGTAAAAAATTTAGATAGTGAATATAAGACCAATGAAACAGCAAATGATCAATATTATGTTAAAGTAAGAGATTTCTTAAATGAGAAAAATGTCTCCGATGATGTTTTTGAAATATTTAAATCTCAATTTGATTATAATCTTCCAAAATTAAATAAAGTGGAAGAAACACTAGAATATAGTTTTTCATCATTTGCAGTTGATAACTTTATTATTGATGCTGCATACGATGATGAAAGATTACCAGGATACGTATTCTATGATAAAAATATCAAGGAAAAATATAAACCAATTATTTTTTTCCCAGGATCTGGCTCAATAAATACAAATTCATTTGAGAACGGAATAGAAAATAGAATGAAGCAATTCTCATATTTATTATCTGAAGGTTATGCAATAATTCACCCAATATATAAAAGTACATTTGAAAGAAGAGATAATATAAGGAGTGACTATCCAGATGAAACTGATGGATATAAAAATGCTGTTATAAGATGGGGAAAAGATTATAAAAGAGCATTAGATTATATTGAATCTAGAGATGATATGGATATGAGCAATCTATCTTACTATGGAATTAGTTGGGGTGGTTCAATAGCAAATATTTTATTAGCTATAGACGATAGAGTTAAAAACTCTGTTTTATATGTTGCTGGAATTGAGTTTCAAACATGTAAGAAAGAGGTTGATAAATTTTACTATACTTCTAGAATAACAATCCCTGTTCTAATGTTAAATGGAAAGTTTGATCATTTCTTTCCTTTAGAGACATCTCAAATCCCTATGTTTAAATTACTAGGCACTCCAGAAAAAGACAAAAAACATTATGTATATGAAACAGGTCACTATGTTCCTAGGGATGAACTTATTAAACTTCATCTAGATTGGTTAAAAAAATATGAGAGGAGCTAATCTTAGATCAATGACTAGTGAGCCTCGTGCCGGGATCGAACCAGCGACCTAGTGATTACAAATCACTTGCTCTACCATCTGAGCTAACGAGGCTTTAATTAATATTCTCGCAAATATAATATCAATTTAAAAAGAAAAAAATCTTATGATAAATTGTATATGACTTTCTCTAAAATATTAATTAGCAAGGCTTATTTCATTGTTTAAGGCAGTTGGATCAAAGAAATGATATGCCTCAACAATTTTACCATCTTCCCATCTAAATCCGTGATGAACCAATATACTTACTTCATCTTTAGAGTATTTACCTGTTCCTGTCCACTCAAACCAAGCCATTGACCATACAGTACCATTATTATAGTTTGCTGTTGTAAGATTTATAGGCTGATTTTTATTGTTTGATATGTTATCAAATAATTCAAAATGAGATGAAACGCCTGACAACCACCCCTCTTTATCAAACTGATCAGAATTAAAGAAACATTCTACATCATCTGAAATCATATACTCAATACTTCTAAAGTTATTTTCAGCATAAGCTTTCATTAACTCTCTTGTCATTTTAGTCTCATCAGCTTGGTCATTAAGTGTACCAGATAGCTGTCCATCATTAATAGTAGCAGTTTCATTATTTTCCACTGGAACACATGAAAAAACTAATAAAAATGAAGAAAATAAAAAAATTAAATTTTTCATAAATTTTTGGTTTACAATTTTAAATAATCTCTAAAATTAAAAATAAAAGAGATACCCTCTAACTTTTTTATTTGAAAATTCTATTGTTGGAAGTGGTATTTTAATAAAACTAATTACTTTAAAAACTTTATTAACTACTCTAGAATTAGTTTTAATCTTAGAAAAATCAATGTCCAAAGAAATATAAAACTGTCTATACCTATTATAATCCGGAAGAGCTTGCCCTTTATAGTATTTTTTGTTTTCAAATTCACCTATCATTCCATCCGCACCATATCCAAGAGCTAAATTTAACCAATTTGGAAATTTATATAATCTAAATATTTTTTTTGGTGAGAAAGAAAACCAATAAGTATAACCGTTGTAATCATATACAAACTCAGAAAGTAAATTGTTTTTTCCAAGTAGACCGAAAGAATTCCTTGCATATTTTGATCTACTAAAAGAAAGTTTAGGCATAATTAATTGTTCACCAAAATACTTTTGTTGAGCTATAAAAAAAACAGAACCTAATGTATTTGCAAACATATCTGATACGGAAAACCCCCAACCTTCATAATAAGCATCAAAAAACTCAATTGGAGTCTCTAAAATCAAGCCTTGAGATCCACCTAGATATAAAGCCTGATTCTCAGAAAAATTAAATTTTTTCATTAATGAATATCCTATAGTGCTCTCGAGATAAGATGCGTAAAAATGTCCAAACTTATCAAGTTGATTCCAACCTTTTAAGTCATTATAAAAATGGAAAGGGACTCTTTTTTTATCGGAATACCATTCATTTTTAAGGTAGGAAATAGCTCCAGTTAAAACAGCTCCTTCCACTACTAAAAATTTGTAAAAGTTCCTATCTACTTTCCTATTTAATGAGTCTATTGAATAGAGATTTTGAGAAATAAAAAGGAAGATAAAACAAAGAATTGTTATCGATCTCAAAATAAAGATTTTATCTTTTTGAGATCAATGTTACCGCCACAAACTACAACTAAACATTTTGACTTAGAAGGTATCTTTAACTTATTACAAACGATAGGCACAAAGCAAGCTGATGCTGAAGGCTCTGGTACAATTTTTAATCTCTCTATCATCATTCTAAGAGATTCTATCATTTCATCCTCAGAAACATTAATTATGTCATCAACATATTCTTTGACATACTCAAAAGTAATTTTACCAGCAAATGGTGCTGCTAAAGTATCAGCGATAGTTTTATTATTGATTGTATCAAATGTCTCAGGCTTATCTGATTTGATACTATTTGTCATTACATTTGAATTGATAGGTTCAACTCCAATTATCTTTATTTTAGGGTTTATTTGTTTTAAAACACAAGACATACCCGCAATCAATCCCCCACCTCCAATGCTTATAAAAGCATAATCTATATTCGTAATTTTTTCTATAACCTCTAGAGATACAGTACCTTGTCCCATCAGAATGTCAAGGTCGTCAAATGGATGAACAAAAGATAAATTTTCTTTATCGATAAGATTTTGACAAGTATCCATCATCTTCTCTTTTGTAAGTATAACTTCACCGCCGTAAGATACTGTAGCATCTATTTTAGATTGTGAGGTCGTATGAGGCATTATTATCTTTGACTTGATTCCAAACTGAGAACAAGCCCATGATGTCGCCTGGGCATGATTTCCAGCAGAAATTGCTACTACCCCTCTGAACTTCTCCTCTTCACTTAACTGTAAAACTTTATTAATTGCTCCTCTAGATTTGAACGAACCTGTTTTTTGCATCAATTCAAGTTTGAATGCAATATCAAGGTCAAACATATCATTCAAAGAGGTAGATGATATTATTGGTGTCTTATTAATGTAAGGAGATATACGATTTAAGACGGATTTAAAATTGTCTATTGAGGGAAAATTCAAACTTTGTTTATAAGATTAAGCTGTAACTTTAAAGATTCTATCTCTTTATCAGAGTTATTAATTTTTTCCATATACTCTTTTTTAAGATTTTCAGCAGCAACTGACTCTTTTAAGTAGTAGATATTATTCTTCAAATTTTTAATTTCAGACTGTATAGAATTTATTTTTTTAATTAAGTCTGATTTTTTCTTAATAATCTTATTTTTGGAATAAGGGTTTTTAGCAAGAGAATTCAATTCAATGATAAATTTAAATTTATCAAAATCATCTTTATTCATTAATTTAGAAGACTTCTCAACAACAATATCAATTGTTTTTTTGAATTTTTCTTTTACGGTATCAACTTTATCTCTTGCCACGTGACCAATCTCTAAAAATTTAACTTGAAGCTTAAAGAATTCATCTTGATCAAAATCTTTATTTTCAAGTAATTTCTCAATAGCTTCACATGTGCTTAACTTTTTCTCTAAATTATCTTCGTACATTTTAATTGTATCCTTATCCTCTACTCTCATCCTTTCGTAGAAGAAGTCACAAGCATCTCTAAACTCCTTATAAATAGAATCCTTTTGTTTTATAGGAACCTTACCAATTTTCTTCCATTCTTGCTGTAAAGATTGAATTTCTTTGGATGTATTTTCCCAGTCATCGCTTGATTTTATTTCATTTACTTTATCAACTATTGACTGTTTTAAATCAAGATTTGCTTTAAACGAATCGTCAATTTTCTTGAAAAATTTAGACTTATTACTAAAAAATTCTTTGAATGAATTCCAGAATTCTTTACTTATATTCCTTGCTGAAGTTTTTGGTACACCTCCAATAGAGTTCCATTTATCTTTTAATGACAATACTTGTTTTGTTTTATTATTCCACTCTTTAAAATTTTCGGACTTTAAGTTTTTAATTTTATTTATCTCATCAAGAAGTTTAGTCTTTTTATCTAAATTTTCATTTAGAGATACTTTTATATTAGCTATAAAATCTTTCTTTTTCTTATAAACTTCATCAGATGCATTTTTTAATCTATTCCATATATCCTCCTGCTTATCCCTTTCTACTGGACCAATATGTTTAAATTCAGCATGCAGCTCGTTAAGTGAGGATACAGCTTTCATAATATTAGAATTATCAATAAGCTTTTCAGCTTTTTCACAGATAGCGTTCTTAAGTACAAGATTTTTCTTTCGATCTAAATCTTTTAACTCAAAGTAAATACTTCTATTATCATAAAATCTATCTAGAAGAGCATTATACGTGGTCCATAAAGATTTATCCTTTGAGTTATCAATATGCCCAATATCTTTCCAAGCATTTTGTAAGTCTTTAACATTATTGAAAGTGTCTTTATTTTCAACACCATTGACAAGTTCTCTTAAGACCCTAATTATCTCTTTCTTTTTCTTAAGTTTTTTTTCTGGGCTAGCTTCTTTTTCATCTGAATCGTTATCAGAATTTTCAGCTTTCTCTACCTTTTCTTCAACCTTCTTCTCGGCTTTCTCTACCTTTTCTTCAACCTTCTTCTTGGCTTTCTCTACTTTTTTCTTAGGTTTTACTTCTTTTTCTTTAGTAGATAAAGATTTTTTTGAGGAAACTTCTGTTTTTTTAGAGTCCTTTTTATCAGTAGTTGACTTACTAGAGTTGTCAACTTTTTTTTCCGATTTTTCTTTATCTGACATAGTACAAATTTATACAATATTTTAATTCAAAGAAGGGTCTTTTGGATAATTAGAAAATATTTTATTTTTTCCACCTCTATCAGATAAAAAGGACATCCAAAATTTTTCATCGATTTTATCAAAAATAAAATTTGAAATATAATCATTGATTACAATCCACGAATTTTCATCAATCTCATTATCTAACTGATTAGGAGACCATCCAGAATATCCTGAAAAGAACTTAAATTTAAAACTAGAAACGTTATTTTCAATATCATCAATTAATGAATCTAAATCTCCACCTAAGTAAATATCTTTTGAGATTTTTACTGAGTCTTTAATTTGGCCAGAGCTATGAATAAAGTTTAGATATGAGTTTTCAACAGGACCACCATCATATAAGTTTTCTTTAATGATTTTATTTAAATCAGATTTTATAGAATCAGGACTTAATTTATCATTAAGTTTATAGCCGAAACTTCCATCGGAATTATGTTCGCATATAAGAATAATTGATCTTTCAAAATTTAAATCCTTCATTAAAGGTTGAGATAAAATTAAGCTCCCTTTAGTAACTTTATTATTAGATTTAAAGTTGAAATA